>JACDHQ010000390.1 GCA_013820975.1 Gemmatimonadaceae bacterium | reverse complement strand
CCCTTCAAGTGGGCCTCGTCAGCAGAATCTGTGGGCGAGCCAGTCCGGCACGGGAAGGTTGCCGAGCGCGTGTCGTCGATCCCTCGCTTCCGCGCAGATCTGACGAAGTCTCCTTGAGCTGATCGCTCCCCTTCGTCATCGTCGCCGCCAGCGGTGACGAGCGAGAACGCGGTCCCGGTCGCGTCGTCGGGGGCCCCGGCAGGAGGGCTCCCGCTCGCCTCGACGGCTCTCGCACGTCGTGCTCGCCGGCGGGGACGCGGATGAAGTAGATCGCGCCGGTCGGAAAGGTGAAGGCCCGGGTCTAGCCACCCGAGCCTTCGTGGCGCGCGCACCTGAGAACGCGCGCGCCGAGTGGAAGCCTGGCGTCGATCGCCGCGCGCGTCCAGCCGCTCCGTGAAGGAGGCGCGGCGGGTTGGACGGGCGGTTCGGTCGGTGCGGCGGTTGCCAGGAGGTGCAGGCGTTCTGCGGCTCGTGCGCGGCCGTCGGGGCGTCCTGCGTCGGCTGCTCGGGGGAGCGCCGTCTGGCGAAGCAGCGCGCCCGCAACCGGGAGTGGTCGAAGACGCCTGCGGGAGCGGCCTCGAACCAGCGTCGCCAGGCTCGGTTCCGTGAAAGGCGGCGTCGCGTAACGTACGCAGCCTTGCCGGAAGCGATGCCCGCTTCGACATCGTCGTCGCCGTCGAGCTCCAGGGTGGAGCCGGCGCGCGAAACCACGGGTGTTGAAGATGGAAACGAAGAACGTGACGGCGCTCGGCGCCGCGGAGGGGTCGGAGTCGTGCGCTGCGCACGGTGCGGACGGGTGCTCAGCGGCCGAGTGCGCCCAAGTGAGTGGAGCCCTCGCCGCCGTCGCGCCGAGCGAGCGCCCCGGCAACCTCGAGGTCGCGCTCAGCAATGACGGACACAAGTGCGGCTGGGTGCCGCGGCGTCCGGTGACGGCGGAGGAGACCGCGAAGATCCTGACCCTGCACCACGCGGAGCGGTGGCCGGTGGGCACGATCGGGGCGCAGCTCGGCCGGCACCACGACACGGTCGAGCGCGTGCTCGCACACTCGGGGCTCGAGGTGCACAAGCAGGCGGCCCGGGCGCGGCTGGTGGACCCGTTTGTCCCATTCCTGAAGGAGACGCTCACCAAGTATCCGCGGCTCCGCGCCAGTCGGCTCTGGTCGATGACCCGGGCGCGCGGCTACACGGGCTCGAAGAGCGGCTTCCGCGCCATCGTGAGTCGACTGCGCCCGCGTCGTGCGGCCGAGGCGTACCTGCGACGGTCGGTGCTGCCCGGACACGAGGCGCAGGTCGACTGGGGTCACTTCGGCAAGGTCACCATCGGCCGGGCGATTCGTGACCTCTGGGCCTTCGTGATCGTGCTGTCCTACAGCCGGGTGCGCTTCCTGCGCTTCTCGCTGCGTGCAGCGATGCCGAGCTTCCTCGCCGGGCACGCCCACGCCTTTCGCTTCTTCCGCGCGACGCCGCGGGTGATTCTCTACGACAACCTGAAGAGCGCGGTGATCGAGCGCGAGGGCGATGCGGTGCGCTATCACCCGACCCTGCTCGCGCTGGCCGGGCACTACCGCTTCGAACCGCTGGCGTGCGCGCCATACCGCCCGAATGAGAAGGGACGCGTGGAGCGCGCCATCCGGGACATTCGAGAAAACTTCTTCGCCGCGCGGGAGTTTCGCTCGATCGAGGAGCTCAACGAGCAGGCTCGTGCGTGGTGCTTGGAGATCGCGAGCGAGCGGCGCGTGCCTGACGCCCGCGACACGACGTGCGCGGAGGCGCTGGCCGAGGAGGTGACGAAGATGGTCGAGCTCCCCGGGGACGAATTCCCCGTCGAAGAGCGCGTCGAGGTGCGCGTCGGCAAGACGCCGTACGTGCGCTTCGACAAGAACGACTACAGCGTGCCGCACACCCTCGTACGTCGTCAGCTCACGGTGGTGGCGTCGGACGACCGAGTGCGCATCCTGGACCCCGAGGCGCCGGCCACCGCCGCGGTAGTCGCCGACCACCCGCGGAGCTTCGACCGCGATCTGCGTGTCGAGTCCAAGGAGCATCTACAGGCTCTCACCGAGCAGAAGCGACGCGCGCACCAGAGCCGCGGGTTTGACCGAATCTTCGGGGTCGTGCCCTCGTCTCGGTCGATGATGGAGCGGATCGCCGAGCGCGGCGGAAACCTCGGAGCGACGACCTCGGGACTCCTGCAGCTGCTCGACCGCGTGGGCGCCGGAATGCTCGAGCGCGCCGTCGCCGAGGTGGTCGCACACGACCAGCCGAACCTCCGGGCCGTGCACCACGTCCTCGATCGCCTCCGGCACGAGGCGGGCCAGCCGCCTCCCTTGTCGGTCGCGGTGACGAGCGACGCCCGAGCTTCCGTGCAGGTCCGCACGCACGCGCTCTCCACCTACGACAATCTCGGTCGCGAAGACGAGACGAACGGAGGCGACGATGTCGAAGCGCGTTGATCTCGAGCGCACGCTGAAGCGGCTGCGGCTCGTGGGATGCCTGGCGCGCCTGGACGAGCTCGAGGGGCAGGAGTGGCTCGAGCGACTCATCGCCATCGAGATCGAGGAGCGCACGCGACGCAGCCTGGAGAACCGGACCCGGATCGCGGGGCTGGGGAGCTACAAGCCGCTTTGCGACTTCGACTGGGTTTGGCCGAAGAAGATCGACCGCCCGCTCGTCGAGGAGCTCCTGACGTTGCACTTCATCGGGGAGGGCGCGAACGTCGTCCTTCTCGGGCCCAACGGCGTCGGCAAGACCATGCTCCTGAAGAACATCGCGAGCCGCGCGCTCCAAGCGGGGCACCCGGTACTGGTGCGGACGGCAAGTGACCTGCTCGCCGACCTCGCCCGGCAGGAATCCTCGGTCGCACGTGCGCGGCGCCTGCGTGCCTACGTGGCCCCGGCGATCCTCTGCATCGACGAGGTCGGGTACCTGTCCTACGACGCGCGACATGCCGACTTGCTCTTCGAGGTCGTCACGCGGCGCTACGACAAGGGCAAGTCCATCGTGCTCTCGACGAACAAGCCCTTCGCCGAGTGGCCCACGGTCTTTCCGAACGCCGCCTGCGTCGTCACACTGGTCGACCGTCTACTGCACCGCGCTGAGCTGGTCGTCATCGAGGGTGACAGCTATCGTCTCCGCGAGGCGCAGGAGCGAGCCCAGCGACGAGCGGGGACGCGCAAGAAGGGAAGAGGCCCGGCGCCCACCTGAGCACCGCAGGTCCGGCGCGCTCGCTGGCGATCGCGATGGCGCTCGTCGGCGGGCGCGCTCTCGCGTGATCATCGCGCCCGCCATCGGCCCAGATCGCCGCGTCGTCGGGCACTGCGCAGTCGCGTGATCGCTTTGCCTCGTCACCCTGCAGCGGAAGGAGGTGATCGACAACACCGGTGCGGCATCGTGACCGAGATGGTGCCCTGGGCGACCGGGAAGTCGCCGACGAC
>JACDHQ010000389.1 GCA_013820975.1 Gemmatimonadaceae bacterium | reverse complement strand
CTGCTGAAGAGCGCGACGCTGGCCGAGCGGCCGTTGAATCAGCTGGTGCAGCGGTTCATCACCGACTACTTCCTCCGCAACGAGACGAATGCGGACCAGGCGAACTTCCTCGCGCGGGCGGAGCTGTATCAGGGCGGGTTCGCGACGGCGGACCAGTTCGTGGAGACGTTGCAGCGGGTAACGCCGGAGGATGTGCGGCGGGTGGCGCGGGAGTACATGAAGGACTTTCGCTTCGTGTATCTCGGGGATCCGGCCGGGGTGGCGGTGGGAAGGATGGAGGGATGGTAGCTGGTCGCCGGTTGCAGCATCGGCGGCAACGCCGGGAGCGTGGTCTGGTCTGAGGGGCCGCTACTGGCAGGACTGGCAATTCGACTTCCGGGGCACCGCGGAGCGCCGCATTAGCGGCGCCTATTGCCAATTCTCCACGTAGCACGCCGCACGCCGCACCCAGCACCAGTCGCCCTCTGCCCTGCTCGCGTGATGGCGACGATGTGGTGCGCCTACACTGCCTGTCTAGTCACCATGACCGATTTCAGGTTCGTGTATCTCGACGATCCGAACGCGGTGAAGGCCGGGCGGATGCGCGGGTGGTAGTGCTGGCAACGACGTGCGGCGACGGTCACTCCCAGAGCAGCACCGACGGGAGGACCGGGACGTGATCGACGCGAAGCAGCTCGTAGCCGATGCCGGCCATGCCGAAGAACAGCGTTGGCGCGAACCCGTCGTCCACATTGCCCGCACCCCACACCGCGCGCTGGCGGGCCCGGTTGGTGATCTGCGTCGCACAGGCAAGCGCGCGTGCGGTGAGGTCGGGGCGGCCCAGCCGCTCACCCGCAAGCCGGAGCAGCTCGATCCGCCCGGCGTTGCCGCAGCAGAGGTGATCCTGCGCCGGCAACTCGGACTCGAACGACGCCAGCGCGGCAACCGCGCGCTCGATCTCGTCGAGGATGTCAGGCTCGAGGCTGCGATCGAGTCCGAGCCGGCCGAGTCCGATCCCTGCGGCGCCGTGACACCAGCCGCAGAGCAGGGTGCGGTCCGTGCCGGCGACTACCGCCGCCCGGGCACTGGCTGTCGTGCTGGCCCAGTTCCCCGCCGCCGGCACGTACAGCGATTGTTCGAATGCCCGGGCTTCGTCGATCGCCTCCGCCAACTCCTGGCCATCGCCATGCGCCCGGAGGCGGCCCAGTGCATAGGCGATCCCTGCAGCGCCGTGGGCAAACCCTCCCGTCAACGTGCCGTCCAGGGTGCGCCAGGCGCGATGGCCCGATTCGGGATCGCGGGTGCGGCGGCGGAGCAGGTGTCTCGCACAGTGGCGGGCGCGCTCGAGGGCCGACGACGATCCCGTTGCGTCGTGCAAGGCGAGCAGGCCAAGCAGTGCACCGGCGGTACCATCGAACACATCGAGCCGGCGGTCAGCATCGATGCGGCGCTCCGTGATGGCGTCGGCGAGTCGTACCGCCGCGGCCAGAGCTGCAGGTTCGTTCAACCAGCCGCTGATGCGCGTCAGCGCGTATACCATGCCCCCCAGTCCGCGCGCCCCGCCGATACCATGCGTGCGCCGCAGACGAGCAGCGCCGATGTGTTCCGGTGTGTCCTGCAGCCGCAGGAGCGGCGCGATAGCGGCCAGCGTCGTGCTGCGTACGTCCGCCCCCGTGGCGCGTTCCAGCGCCGCGAGATAAAAGGCAATGCCAAGGCGGCCGTTGGCGAGGCTGAAGTCGGTGCTCGCGAGTCCGGCGTCGCCGAGCACCTTCCACTCCACGCCGCCGAAACGGGACGGCACCATCAGCCGGCGAAGCAAGTGGGCGATCTCGAGCGCGGCGTCCCGGCGTTCCGTCGCGCCGCCGTCCACATCGGGGCCGGCCGCCCGCCCGACGGACGAGGTCACGCCGGGTGCGCTCACGCGAGGGGGCCTGGTGGACACAACGTTGACCGGCCCGTCGACGCGCGCTGCATAGCCTTTCCACGCGAGACGGAGCAGGTGCGTCTGCCGGTCGAGATCAGCGCGGCCGAGCCGCCGCGTGCGCTCGACCAGCCGCGCGGAACCCGACGCCGCCGCGTAGCCGTCGACGACCGCAACACCGTCGACCAGGAGGGCGGTCTCGCGGGCGTCGACATGGAAGATCGGCACGTCGCCGCGCTCCATGGCTTCGACCTCCCGGCTGACGGCGCCCCACAGGCGATGGCGGGTCGCCGCCCGCAGGAAGGGACGGCGCAGCGCCTCGAAGTCGATGCTCCGGTCCACCCCGGTAGCGAGCGCCTCGGGGCGAAGTGACCGGCGCTGGAGGCTCTCGTACACATCGGTCGAGCGCAGCAGGAGACGGACGCGTAGCGCATGGAACGGTGCGAGCGGCCCGTCGGCGCGAAGCAGCTCCGCCCGCCGCCGCTGGAGCAGCCGATAGAATCGACGGAAGCCGCGCACGAGCGCATCGAGGTGCGCGTCTTCACAGGAGTGTGCATCCCCGTCCGGGAGCGCGCGTGGCACGTTGCACCCCGCTGCACGGCTCGCGGGCATCTCGTACAGGGCCATCGCGTCGGTGTTCACGTCTCTCCACTGGCGGCGCACGACGCCACCACGGGCGTCCAGGCGCGCCAGGCCGCCTTCGACGTAGGTGCCGCCGGTCGCGCCCCGGCAGAGCAGCGGCACCAGGTGCGTCGACAGCACCGAGCCATGCACGACCCGCCAGCTGCCGACGGCCGAGGCATCGCCGACGCCCTCATCGGCAAGGTCCGGCTGCATGACCATCTCCAGGTCGACCAGCAGCGGATGACCATCCCGCGCGATGACGTTGCCGCTGTGGAGGTCCTTTCCACCCACGAAGTACATCGCACAGGCCAGCATGCCGGCACGCTGGTAGAACCGCTGCATCTCCGCCGCATCGGCGCCGCCACTTGCCTCGACGTATTCCATCCATCCGTGCGAACCGCGGTCGAGCACCCGTGGTGCGCTGAGCGTCGGCTGCAGGCCGGTCCGATTCGCCCAGCCGATGAACAGTTCGACCGCCCGCTCGGGCGCGAGCGACCGGGGCTTGTGCACCACGCGCAGCCCGGACGCAAAGGTGAGCACGCTGACCATGCGCCCGCAGTTGTGGGAATCGGAGAGCTCCGCCTCCACGCCAGTGACGTGGCCCGGGTCGGCGCCCGTGCCGAAGTCGCGAGCGATGTGGTCACGGTCTGCCGCGAGCTGCGCCATCATCGCCGCGGTGGCATCGACCCAGAACGAGGTTCGCGTCGCGAGCAGGCGGCCCAGCGCCGCATGCCGGCGGAATAGGCGTGCCAAGCCACCGCTGAGCTGCTCGTTAACGAACGCCACATACCGCATCCGCGGCGCCGGCGGCGTCATCCCCGTCGCGTCCAGCGCCGCGGTGCGCCCCACGCCGCCGCCTGCGGCCGAGAACTCTGCATGGAGCACCGGCGCCGCGATCGTCGTCAGGCGCCACAGG
>JACDHQ010000388.1 GCA_013820975.1 Gemmatimonadaceae bacterium | reverse complement strand
GCCACCTGGCGAACCACCGCCGCCACATCCACCGGCTCCCGCGGCCGGCGGCCGAGCGCGAGCAGCGCCTCGTTCATGTCGATCACGGCATCGAGCTGCGTCGCGGCGGCAACGGCGAAGGGGGCCACCGCCGACGCCGGCTGGCCGGGCTGCTCCGACCGGCCGCGCACCACGTCCAGGTTCACCGAGACGCCGTTGAGCGCCCCCTTCAGCTCGTGCGCGACGCGGGCCGTCACCAGCTGCAGGGTCTCCAGCCAGAGCCGCTCCGCGTCGGCGGCGTCCGCGCTCACCTACTCTCCAGCTTCCGCGTCGTCGTGCGCCGCCGCCGTCACCGGCTCGCCTTCACCAGGCGCCTGCCGGTACTGCTCGGGCGCCGTCACGTACGTGCGCACCGCGCCCGCCGTCCCGTGCACCGCCAGCTGCGTGAAGAGGAACTCGAACTTCGCATCGTACGCTGCCGCGACCCGCAACTTCACGTCGGCCGGGAGGTCCCACAGCTGGCGCTTGAACGGCCCGAGCGCCTTCTTGCGGCTCTTGTAGAAGAACTGCTCATCCGAGTCGCCGCCCTTGCGCTCTTCCTTCGCCGCCTCGCGCAGCCACTCGTAGATTTCCTCCCGCAGCGGCCTGGGCAGGTGATCGTAGAGCATGTTCTGGAAGTTCGTGGCCAGGTGAATCTCCGCAGTCTCGACCTTCGGGAAGTTGTCGAATGCGGTGTCGGGCAACGTGGATGCACCATGCTGCACGGCACCGGCGAGCCCGTACTTCTCGCGTGACACCTTCGACAGCACCTCGAGCGTCGGGAAGTCGAGCGCGACATCGGCGATCGAGCCGTCGGGGAGCACCGTCCCGCCGTGCGACGTCCCCGACTGGACACTGATCTTGGATAGCCCTGCCATGCCCGGCGGCAACGTCCGGTTGAAGCCGTCCATGTACGCCTCGAGCTCCTCCACCGTGGAGTTCTCGGTGCCGACCTCGCCGATCTCGCCGCCGACCGAGATCGTGACACCCGCCGGCTCGAGCGAGCGGACCTCGCGCAGGATGTCGATCCCCACCTCATAGTTGAGGCGCTGCTGCTCGGCGTGATTCGGCCTGGAGAGGTCCACGAGCGTGGACGTGTCGATGTCGATGTTGTAGAAGCCGGCAGCGATCGCCTCGCGCGCCAGCGCCTTCACGCCCTCGACCTCCGCCTCGGCCCCGGCAGCGTACTTCTTGGCATTCACCTGAAAGTGGTCGCCCTGGACGAACACCGGGCCACGGAACCCCTCGCGCATCGCGGCCGCGAGCATCACCGCCACGTACTCGCCCGGCCGCTGCTCGGTGTAGACGATCTCGGAGCGGGCGATCTCGAGGATGAAGGCTCCAGCGTCGAGCTTGTTCGCCGTACGGAAGATCGACCGTGCGGTCTCGTACGAGGAGCCGCGCACGTTGATCGCCGGCACCGTGAACCCCCCGGCTTCGCCACGGCCGCGAGCCATGTAGAGCTCGTGGATCGACGCGGCGCGGACGCCCACCGCCTGCCCGATCTGCCAGATCAGCCACCGGGCCCGCTCGCGCTCCGCCGTATCGCCGAACACCGCGGCGCGAACGAGCCGGTCCATCCGGTCGGACGCGAGGACCGTTTCGTCGGAGACCTGCGGCTTGCCGCCGCGCAGGATGATGTCGTCGCCGAAGATCGAGTGCAGGAGCGTATCGTGGTCGGCCATCTCTGATCCCTTTCGAATCCTTGCGTGAAGAGCGCGAATGCCCGGACCACCGGCTCGTGAACCGGCGACCCGAACAACGTAATCGCTGGATTGGACTACCGGGATGGCACGGACTGACCAACAGGTCAGACCATGCGATTCGCTTGCGGCTTCGGAAGCAGGTTCCATTCCTGACGAGCCTGCTCCGCGTCGGCGCGGCCGAGCATCGCATAGGTGAACTGCTTGCCGAGCTCGACCCCCGGCTGGTTCATCGGATCGACCCCGTACAGGGCGCCGGCGTACACGGTGGCGAGCTCGAAGAACATGAACAGCTGTCCGAGCGCATTCGCATCAACGCGATCGACCTGGACGGTCATGTTGGGCCGACCCCGCCGGGCAAGCGCCCCCGCAGTCGCCTGCCGCTCGATGTCGAGCAGCTCGCCCAGGCGGTGACCTCCCAGGTACCCCAGCTCCGGCACGTCGCCGTGCAGCGCCGGGATCTCGACGTCCCCCGTCGGAGCGGCGACGGCGATGAAGGTGACCGTCTTGTCGCCTGGCCCTTCCATGAACAGCTGGACCTGGCTGTGCTGGTCGGTTGCCCCGAGTGCGGGAATGGGCGTGGGGCCGAACCCCGGGTCGCCCGGCGCCCTGTGCTTGCCGAGGCTCTCGGCCCAGAGCTGGACGAACCACCCGGCGAGGTCGCGCAGCGCGTCGCTGTACGGCATCAGCACATGGATGGGCCGCTGATGGCGCGTATCGGCGAGCCATTGCAGCGTCGCGAAGACGCCGGCGGGATTGCGCACCAGGTCGTCGGTCGCGCAGCGATCGCGCATCGCGGCGGCGCCGGCGAGCAGCGCGTGGGTGTCGATGCCCATCATGGCTGCAGGCAGCATGCCGACCGCGGTGAGGACGCTGAAGCGACCGCCGACGTTGGCGGGGATCTCGAGGGCGGTGACGCTCTCGCGCCGGGCGAGGGCGCGGAGTGCCCCCTTCTCGGGATCGGTGACGAAGATGAGCTGCCGCGGGGCAGCATCCCCAAGCGCCTGTTCGAGCCACCCGCGCACGACGAGGTACTGCGCCATCGTCTCGGCGGTGCCCCCCGACTTGGAGGTGACGATGAACACGGTGCTCGCGGGGGCGAGGCGGCCGAGGAGCGCCGTGACGCTCGCCGGATCGACATTGTCGAGCACGTGCAGGCGTGGCCGCCCCCCGCGCTGCGCGTCATCGAGCTCGTTCCAGCGCGGTGCAGCGAGCGCCGTGCGCAGCGCGATGGGCCCGAGCGCCGAGCCCCCGATGCCGAGGACGACGACGTCGGTGACCCGCTTCGTACCGGAACGCCCATGGATCTCCGCCGCCGCATCGAGCACCTGCCGCTGGAGGCGGTCGTCCTCCGGGAGGTCGAGGAACCCGAGCACGCCGCGCGCATGCTCGCTGGCGACGTGTGCATGGGCGGCGGCGAACGCGGCGGTGCTCGCGCTCCATGCTTCCGCATCGACGCCGCCGGCGACGGTCGGCGCGAGCATGTTGGTGTAGTCGAGGTTCACGGCGGACAGGGGATGCGAGATGCGAGATGCGAAATGCGAGATGCGAGATGCGAGACGGGCTTCAAACAGGCGACTCCCTACTCCCCACTCCCGACGCGCACGGTGAGTCCGTCGAATGCAGGGGCTACGCCACGCGGAAGCTCTGATTCGAGATCGGCGTGGAAGTTGTCGTGGGTCAGGTGCGTGAGATACGTCCGCTCGGCACCGACCTGCGCGGCAACCGCGACCGCCTCGGGGA
>JACDHQ010000387.1 GCA_013820975.1 Gemmatimonadaceae bacterium | reverse complement strand
TCCTGAAGCAGGCGGCCGCCGCGGAGCGCCCGTGAGCGAGGAGATCAACTTTCTTCAGGCGGCCCGTCGCGAGAAGCTGGAATCGCTCGCTGCCCGCGGGATCGAGCCGTTTGCGTACTCGTACGCTCGCACGCACACCGCGACGGGTGCGCTGGCATTGCTCGACCCAAATGTCGAGGAGGGCCCCACGGTCTGCCTCGCAGGCCGGATCGTGGCATGGCGTGGTCACGGCAAGACCGCGTTCGCGCACCTCGCCGACAGCTCCGGACGGATCCAGCTCTACCTGCGCCGCGACCAGCTCGGCGACGACCAGTTTGCCCTGGCCGAGCTGCTGGACATCGGCGACGTGATCGGCGTTGCGGGCCCCCTGTTTCGCACGCGCACCGGTGAGACGACGGTGCGGGCGGACCGCCTGGAGCTGCTCGCCAAGTCGCTTCGTCCGCTGCCCTTCGGCAAGGAGGAGGTCGTGGACGGCGTCACGGTACGGCACTCCGGCTTTGCCGACCCGGAGCAGCGGTACCGGCAGCGTTACGCCGACCTTGCCGTCAATCCGGAGGTGCGTGCGCTGTTCGTCGCGCGCTCACGGATGACCTCTGCGATTCGCCGTTTCCTCGACGACCTGGACTACCTCGAGGTGGAGACCCCGGTCCTGCAGCCGCTGTACGGCGGCGCCGCCGCCCGGCCCTTCGTCACGCACCACAACGCGCTCGACATGCCGCTCTACCTGCGCATCGCGGATGAGCTCTACCTCAAGCGCCTCATCGTCGGCGGGTTCGACCGCGTGTACGAGATCGGCCACGACTTCCGCAACGAGGGTATCGACCGGACGCACAATCCGGAATTCACGATGCTCGAGTTCTACGAGGCATACGCGGATTACACCGTGATGATGGGCATCGTCGAGCGACTGATCACGGCGGCTGCCGAGGTCGTGCGGCAGGTGCCGGGATTCGGGGGGTCGGTACCCGACCTTCCGACACCGTTCCGCCGGGTCGAATGGGTTCCGTCGCTCAACGCGGCACTCGGCGTGGACATCATGACGGCCGATGAGCCGTCCATCCGCCGGCTCGCCCGCCAGCACGGCGTGGAGCACGGGGACCAGCTGAGCCATCCGAAGCTCCTCGACGACCTCTTTCAGGCGCTCGTCGAATCGACGATCGTCGAGCCGACCTTCGTCCTGGACTATCCACGGGCGCTGTCGCCGCTCGCCAAGCCGAAGCGCGGCAACCCCGAGCTCACGGAGCGGTTCGAGCTCTTCGCCCATGGGCGTGAGCTGGCCAATGCGTTCAGTGAACTGAACGACCCCATCGACCAGCGCGCCCGCTTCGAGGCGCAGGCGCGGCTGCGGGCCGCCGGCGACGAAGAGGCGAGCGGGGTGGACGAGGACTACCTGCGGGCGATGGAGTACGGCATGCCCCCGATGGGTGGCGTCGGCATCGGAATCGACCGCCTGTTCATGTTCCTCACCGGAACCGCGAACATCCGCGACGCGATCCTGTTCCCGACGCTGCGTCCCGAATGACGGACGTGACGAGTGCGCGGCCTCGCACCGCCCCGTCGCCCGCGGGGGCGCCAGTCGCCAGCCGGCGCAGCACCGTGCGGCTCGAGATGGGCATCGCCTGGCGGTACCTGCGCAGCCGGCGGGGCTCACGCCTGCTGTCGCTGATCAGCCTCATTGCGATCGGCGGTGTCGTCGTCGGCGTCAGCGCGCTGATCCTGATCATCGGCGTGATGAACGGGCTGCAGGAGGACCTTCGCGAGAAGATCCTCATCGGCAGCCCCGACGTGCGTGTGCTGACCTTCGGCGAAGACCTGACCATGCCGGCGTGGCGGCAGACGCTCGAGCGCGTCCGGTCGCAGCCTGGCGTCGTGGCAGCCGCCCCATTCGTGCTGTCGCAGGCGGGCGTCAACACCGGGCACAGCTACGCCGAAGGCGCCTTCATCATGGGCATTGTTCCGCGGCAACCGGGCGTGGCCGAGGTGACCGCCATTCGCGACTACGGCGTGTCAGGGGACATCTCATTCCAGACGAGTGGCGGTGACCAGCGCGGGGTAGTGCTCGGCAGCCTCATGGCGGCGCGCCTCGGCGTGAACCCGGGCATTCCCGGAAGCGACAGCGTCAACCTCATCCCGATCAGCGGCGCCCAGTTCAACGCGGCGATCGGTGGCATCATCCCGCGCATCGAGCGGCTGGAGGTCACGGGCATCGTACGGACGGGCATGTACGAGTACGACAACTCGCATGTCTTCCTGTCGCTGGAGACCGCGCAGGAGCTTGCAGGGATCGATACCGCCGTAACCGGGATCGAGGTGAGGACCACCGACCGCTGGAGCGCCCCGACTGTCGCGCGCGCGCTCGTGGACTCGCTCGGGTATCCCTTTCGCACCGTGGACTGGCAGACGCAGAACCAATCGCTCTTCCAGGCGCTCAAGCTCGAGAAGCTTGGCATGACGATCATCCTGCTGCTCATCGTGATCGTTGCCGCGTTCAACATCGTGAGCACGCTGACGATGGTGGTGACCGACAAGACCCGTGAGATCGGGATCCTTCGCGCGATGGGTCTCTCGGCGAAGTCCGTGCGCCGTGTGTTCATCATCCAGGGGTCGTTCATCGGCCTCGTCGGCACGATGCTCGGGACGGCGATCGGTCTCGGCGGAGCGATCGCGCTGGAGCGTTTCAAGCTCATCGAGCTCGATCCCTCGGTCTACTTCATCGATCACCTGCCGGTGAGCATCCAGCCGGCGGACGTGGCGTTGATCATGCTCGCCAGCCTGGGCATCGCGGCGCTCGCAACGGTGTATCCCGCGGTCCAGGCATCGCGGTTGTACCCGGTGGAGGCGATCCGTCACGAATGACAGTCGTACAGGCGAGGGACCTGACGAAGACCTTCCGGGGAGGGGATGGCGGGCTCATCACCGTCCTCGACGGCGTGTCATTCGATATCGCCCGGGGCGAGATGGTCGCAATCGTCGGGACATCGGGCGCGGGGAAGAGCACGCTGCTCCACCTGTTCGGCGCACTTGACCGTCCGACCTCCGGCGAGGTGGTGCTGGACGGACAGTCGTTGGGGAAGCTCAACGACGATGCGCTCAGCGACCTGCGCAATCGGAAGGTGGGGTTCGTATTCCAGTTCCATCACCTGCTGCGCGAGTTCACGGCATTCGAGAACGTCGAGATGCCGATGCGGATCGCGGGATGGGATGCGGCGACCCGCACGGACCGGGCCCGGGAGCTGCTGGTGCGGGTCGGGCTCGAGTCGCGACTCTCGCATCGCCCCGGCGAGCTGTCGGGTGGCGAGCAGCAGCGGGCGGCGGTCGCCCGCGCCCTCGCCACCGACCCTGCGGTCCTCCTGGCTGATGAGCCGTCGGGCAACCTCGATCATGGCAACGCGGAGCGGCTCCACGACCTGATCGCGGGGCTCGCGCGCGACCTCGCACTCGCCGTGGTGGTCGTCACGCACAACCGGTC
>JACDHQ010000386.1 GCA_013820975.1 Gemmatimonadaceae bacterium | reverse complement strand
CCTTTCGCCTGAGCGCAACGACCCTCGGCGCCGACTCCATGCTGGCGCAGATCGTCCGGCTCATGCGCGACGCCCAGGGCTCGCGTGCGCCCATCCAGCGGCTGGCCGACCGCATCTCGGGCGTCTTCGTTCCCGTCGTCATCTCCATTGCGATCGCGACGTTCGCCGCCTGGTTCGTGATCGCGGAGACGGCACCGGCCGTGCGCGCGTTTGCCGCCGCAGTGGCGGTGCTCATCATCGCCTGCCCCTGCGCCATGGGGCTCGCCGTGCCGACGGCCGTGATGGTGTCCACGGGCAAGGGCGCCGAGCTCGGGGTGCTCATCAAGGGTGGCGAGGCACTGCAGCGCGCCGGGGCCATCACGACCATCGTGCTCGACAAGACGGGCACGGTGACCGAGGGGCGTCCTGCGGTCACCGATCTGATCGTCCATGGTGGCAGCCGGTTCGACACCGAAGGCGGGCGCGAGTCACTGCTCACGCTCGTGGCATCGCTCGAACGCGCGAGCGAGCACCCGCTCGCGGAGGCGATTGTGCGCCATGCGACGGAGCAGGGCCTTGCGCTGCACGACGTCGAGGGATTCCAGTCGCACACCGGCCGAGGGGCGACCGGAGTGGTGGAGGGTGCGGCCGTGGCCGCCGGTAATGCCGCGCTCATGGAGGAGTGGGCGATCGACCTCGCGCCGCTCTCCGCCGACGCCGACCGGCTCGCGGCGGAGGCACGCACGCCGATGTATGTCGCGGTGGACGGCGCACTCGCCGGCCTCGTCGCCGTGGCCGATCCCATCCGTGACACCTCGCGCGAGGCGATCACCCGCATGCACGGCATGGGGCTGGAGATCGTGATGCTCACCGGCGACAACCAGCGCACAGCCAGTGCGGTCGCGAAAGCTGCCGGCATCGACCGCGTCGTCGCTGGCGTCCTGCCGGCCGGCAAGGTCGATGAGATTCGCCGGCTGCAGGCAGAAGGGAAGGTCGTCGCCATGGTCGGCGATGGGATCAACGACGCGCCGGCGCTCGCGCAGGCGGACATCGGGATGGCCGTCGGCACCGGCACCGATATCGCGGCCGATGCCGCGGACGTCGTGCTCATGCGCGGCGACCTGCGCTCCGCGGCGCACGCGGTCGTGCTCTCGCGCCGGACGATGCGCACGATGAAGCAGAACCTCTTCTGGGCATTCATCTACAACGTCGTCGGCATCCCCATCGCCGCCGGTGTCCTCTACCCAGCCTTCGGTGTACTCCTGAGTCCAATCCTCGCCAGCGCGGCAATGGCCTTCAGCTCGGTGAGCGTCGTCAGCAACTCGCTGCGGCTCCGTCACGCCAGAATCGCGTAGGAGAATCACGATGCCGTCACGCCCCGTGAAGTCCCCGCCTCCAACCCCCGACTCCCAACCGCCTATGGCCTCATGCGCTTGCGGTGCCCATGAGGACTCCGGCCGCAAGGCGCTCGCCGTCGACGCCGCCATCAAGGACCGCAACCAGAAGCGCCTGCGCCGCATCGAGGGACAGGTGCGCGGCCTCCAGAAGATGGTCGACGACGACCGCTACTGCGCCGACATCCTCACCCAGATCTCCTCGGTCCACGAGGCGCTGCGCAGCGTCGGCCGCGAGCTGATGCGCAATCACCTGAAGCATTGCGCCTCGGCCGCCATCAAGTCGGGCGAGGCGGACGCAGAGGCGATGTACGACGAGCTGGTCGAGATGATGTACAAGCACAGCCGGTAGCAGCTCGGGTGCCGCTCAGGGGACGCCGCATCGGCTGCTCCGCGGTGTGCGCTACACTGGCTTGTAGATCGCCATGTACGCCGCCAGGCCGCCGAGGACCGGCAGGGCGAACAGCAGCGGCTTCGCGAATGACGGGTTGCGGCGCGGCACGAAGAGCGCCGCGGCCACGACCACCCAGACGGCGAGCTTCACCCAGATCCACCCGGGAAAGCCGCTGTGCGTGATGCCGAGGCGCGCCAGCATCCCGAAGCCGCCCAGCAGCACGAGAAAGACGCCGACGCCGTGCAGGATCGCCAGCAGCCGTCGTGTGGGCCGCGGGACCGCGCCGGCCGGTGTCGCGATCGCCAGTACGGCAGCGCCGCCGAGGGCGAGCATCGCAAGGATGATCCCGACGATGTGGACGATGTTGTAGAACGGGTGCGAGAGCATGGCGGGGATGGGTTGGTAGTCGGCAGCGGACGTCAGACTTCGTAAGCGAGCGCGCGCTCGTAGGCCTTGAGCAGCGCGTCGCGGCTGATCAGGCCCAGGAAGGCGCCGGTCCGTGGATCCGAGACCGGTAGCGCATCGAGTCCCCGGGCATTCATGGCCGCGAGCGCTTCGCGGAGTGTGGCGTCCGACCGGAGCGGCTGCACGGCCTCCGCGAGGTCGGCCGCGAGAAGAATCTGCTCGATCGCGCCGCGGGCGACGAGTGCCTCGCGAATTCCGTGGTGGTTGGCGAGCCCCACGAGGCCGCCGTCCTCGTCGAGCACGGGCACCACCGCGTGCCGCGTTTCGGCCGCCGCGGTGACGACCTGCGCGAGGGAGCCGGAGTGGGGCACCGTCGGGACGTCGGCATCCATCGCCGCCCCCACATGCACCCGGTCCATCACCGCCTGGTCGACGCCGTGGGCGAGTTGCTCCCCGCGGTGCGCGAGCCACCCGTCGTACAGGCCGTGCGGCGTCAGCCGGCGCGCCGTCACGAGCGAGACGACCGCCACGACGATGATCGGGCCGATGTAGGCCGGATCGTCCGTCATCTCGAAGACCATGAAGATCGCCGTCAGCGGCGCCCGCGTCGCACCGGCGATGAGCCCCGCCATGCCGACGAGCGCCCACGCGTGCGGATGGACCACGTGCCCCGGAATCACCTCGGCAACGAGCAATCCCATCCCGCCCCCGAGCGCTGCACCGACGAACAGCGTTGGCGTGAACACGCCTCCGGAGCCCCCGCTCGACAGCGTGAGCGCGGTGGCCGCGATCTTCGCGAACGCCAGCACGATGAGGATCCACCAGGCCAGCCCGCCGAACAACGCCGCCGGCAATGCGAGGTGCCCGTCGCCGACGAGCAGCCCGCCCGACGCCGCGACGATCGCGCCCACGGCGCCACCGCCAAGCACGGGGCGCAGCCACGCGGGGCCGGGCATGCGGAGCATCACCCGCGGGCCGTTGAGGATTGCACGCGCGTGCAGCGCCGCGACGAGGCCACAGGCCAGCCCGAGCAGCGGATAGAGGAGCAGGTTCGCCACCGGATGCGAATCGACGACGTCGGGCAGCACGAAGATCGGGTGCGAGCCGAGGAAGGCCCGCGCGGTGACGGCGCCGACGACGCTCGCGATGACCACGGGGCTGAACGCACCGACGGAGAACGTGCCGAGCACCTCCTCGAGGGCGAAGAATGCACCGGCGAAGGGCGCATTGAACGCCGCGGCGATGCCGGCGGCCGCGCCGCATCCGACGAGCACCTTGCGGTGCCGCACCTGCAACTGCATGC
>JACDHQ010000385.1 GCA_013820975.1 Gemmatimonadaceae bacterium | reverse complement strand
CTCCACCTCGTTGGCGAGGTTGCGGTTGGGGGCCTCGGCGCTTGCGGCACCGCCGGCGGTTCCGGACGCGGCCGGACGGTCCTGCGTGCGGCCCAGCGCCGCACGGATCTCGGCGATCTCCCGTTCCTTGACCTCGAACTCGGCGACGAGTGCCGCCTGGCGCTCGGCCACGTCGAGCAGCAGCCGGGCCTCGGTGCGATGCGCACCGCCGGGAGTGGAGAGGTAGCGCTGCAGGGTCGGGACGGCGAGCGAGCGCGACACGCTGTCGTTTCCGGGCGCCATGCGGAACAGCCCGCGCCAGTACAGGGCCGCATGCGCCTCGGTGGTTCCGGGGTGCCGGAGGCCGTACTCCTCGAGCTGTCGGTCGGCGGTGCCCCAGCGTGCGGAGTCGGCGGCGGCCCGCGCCTCGCTGAGCGTTGCACGCCAGTCCCGCACCGGCACCGGCTGCATGAAGCCCGGCGCGCGGGCACATCCGGTCGCCAGCAGCAGCGCGGCGAACGTCGTCATCAGCTGCCGTTGCATCATCGTGCCTCCACCGGGGTTGCCATGTGCGACGTCGACCGCCGAGCCACCGTGCGCGGCAGCACGAGGCGAAACTCCGTGCCCTCGCCGACGACACTGTCGCAGCGGATGGATCCACGATGCGCCTCGACAATCTCCTTCGCGATGGACAGCCCCAAGCCGGTACCCTCGTGAGAGGCGGACTCCTGGTTGTCCG
Organism: Gemmatimonadaceae bacterium; assembly: GCA_013820975.1. Lineage (GTDB taxonomy): Bacteria > Gemmatimonadota > Gemmatimonadetes > Gemmatimonadales > Gemmatimonadaceae > JACDHQ01. Next base: position 2,758 of record JACDHQ010000385.1, on the reverse strand, counting down.
CCTGGAAGAACTTCTCGAACACCTTCGGCAGCTGGTCGGCGGGAATGCCCGCGCCGGTATCGCTCACCGTGAGCTTGACTCCATCGACCTCGTGGGGCTCGGCGCGCAACTCGACCCGCCCGCCGCGCGCCGTGAACTTGAACGCATTTGCCAGCAGGTTGCCGACGACCTCGTTCATCCGGTCGGCATCCCACGCCACCTCGTCCGCCAGCCGCTCGACCTTCGACACCCGGAATGTGACCTCACGCTGCAGCGCGAGCACGTGGAAGGCCCGCTCCAGGTCGTCGAGAAACTTGCCGAGCCGCATCGGACGCGGCTCGATCCGGCTGCCGCCGGCCTCGAAGCGGCTGACATCGAGAAGGTGCTTGGTGAGCCGGCCAAGCGTATGACCCTGCGTTTCCACGGTGTGGAGGATCTCCCGGTGCTTCGGCGCGAGCTCCCCGTACACCCCTTCCTGCAGCAGTTGCAAGTAGCCCACCATCACGTTCACCGGCGTCTTCAGCTCGTGGGATGCCACCGAGATGAACTCCGCCTGCATCTTGTTCAACTCGTGGAGGCGGCGACGCATCTCGATATAGCCGGCCGAGAGCCGCCCGAACTCGTCGCGGCGGTTGGGGTCGATGTCCACCTTGTGATCGAACTCACCATCCGCGATCGCCGCCATGCCGCGCTCCAGCTCGAAGACCGGCCGGGCGATCGACCGGAGGAGCCAGATGGCGAGCATCGTCGCAACGAGGATGGCTGCGGCGAGGGCGATTGCCCCAATGGACACAGCCTGGCCCGTGAGGTCCCCGATGCGGACCACGCGTTCCTGCGTCCGAATGAGCAGGGAGCGCTCGGTGATGGCGATCCCGTTCTCCGCGCGTTGGAGCGCAGGGCCCGTCCGATCGTCGGCGATGGCGTCGGCTGCGCGGTTGTCGGCTCTGCGCACGGCATCGATGAGGTCCGGGACCGCAATGGCGACCTCGCCGACCGCCGCGCGAAGCCGCTGCGCCGGGGAGCCCAGGTCGAAGCCGGCGAGCGAGTCGGAGAGCGCCTGCAGCTTCCCGACGCTCCGCATGAGGTTCGAGCGGCTGCCGGAATCGCTCACGAAGAGCAGGGCCGTCTCGGCGGTCTTCACCTCGAGCGCCGCCTCGCGGAGCCGGCCGAGGATGATCGACGCCTGAAAGTCGCCCTCCCGCAGGGCCTGCGCCTGGTCGTTCAGCTGGTCGAGTGCCCTGAGGGTGATCGCCAGCGGCACGAGCAGCACGAGGGCAATACCGATGAGTCCCAGGGCCAGCCGGGAACGCAGTGTCATCGCGCGGGATGAAGGTCGATGGAAGGGCGAACGTCGCGTCCGTTATGCAAAGACGAAGCCGGACGACGCATCCGCGAAATGCAGGGGTTCTGTCCCGGGCGAAGGCCGTACAGATTTCCGGCATGTCACATACGTACGCCCGCATTGCCGAGCTTCCCGCGCACGAGGGCCAGCCCGTCACGGTCCGCGCCTGGGTCACGCACGTCCGATCGTCCGGCAAGGTGGCCTTCGCGGTCCTCCGTGACGGCACTGGCGTCGCGCAGGCGGTGTTCGTCCGCGCCGAAGTCGGTCCCGAGGTCTGGGAACGCTTCAAGGAACTGACGCTGGAAACATCTGTCGCCATCACCGGCGCCGTGCGGGTGGATGCCCGCGCCCCGGGCGGTGTGGAACTCGGCGTCACCGCCCTCGAGATCATCGGCGCGAGTCCGATCGACTATCCCATCCAGCCCAAGGAGCACGGCGTCGACTTCCTGCTCGACAACCGCCACTTCTGGCTCCGGAGCCCGCGGCAGCGCGCGATCTTCGCGATCCGCAGCGAGATCGAGCAGGCGATCCACGACTTCTTCTACGATCGCGGTTTCCTCCGCGTGGACACGCCGATCCTCACGGCGGCGATCGGCGAACGCTCGGGGCTCTTCAGCACCGCGTACTTCGACGAGGGCACTGCGTACCTCGCGCAGACCGGCCAGCTCTACGGCGAGGCGGCCGCCGCGGCCTTCGGGAAGATCTACACCTTCGGCCCCACCTTCCGCGCCGAGAAGTCGAAGACGCGCCGTCATCTCACCGAGTTCTGGATGATCGAGCCCGAGGTGGCGTGGAACGACAGCGCCGACAACATGCGGCTGCAGGAGGACTTCGTCGCGTTCATCGTGCTGCGCTGTGTCGAGCGGCGGCGGAAGGAGCTCGAGGAGCTCGGGCGCGACATGGCGAAGCTCGAGCGGATCACGACGCCATTCCACCGGCTCGATTATGGCGACGCCGTGGCGCTGGTGCAGCAGAAGGGAAGCGATACGAAGTGGGGCGACGACCTCGGCGCCGAGGACGAGGCGCTGATCGTCGAGGACTACGACAAGCCGGTCTTCGTGATGAACTATCCCAAGGAAGCGAAGGCCTTCTACATGAAGGAGAATCCGGACGATCCGCGCACGGTGCTCTGCGACGACCTGCTGGCTCCGGAGGGATACGGGGAGATGATCGGCGGTTCGCAGCGCGAGGACGACTACGACAAGCTGCTGCACCGCATCAGGGAGGAGGGACTCGACCCGTCCGCCTACGACTGGTATCTCGACCTGCGCAAGTACGGGACGTTCGTGCACTCCGGCTTCGGGCTGGGCCTCGAGCGGACGGTGGCGTGGATCTGCGGGCTGCCGCACATCCGCGAGGTGATTGCGTTTCCGCGCATGATGAATCGCCTGCGGCCGTGATGGTCTGATCCTGCTCGTCGCTCGCGCTGTCGCGGCT
>JACDHQ010000384.1 GCA_013820975.1 Gemmatimonadaceae bacterium | reverse complement strand
CTCCAGCGCCGCTTGCGTCGCAGCGGTGCGCGACCCGTAGCCCGGCAGACCCTGCGCGCCGGCGGAGATGCTCGTGGCGAGGGATAGGGCGAGTGCCGGTAGGAATCTCATCGGGGATGTCGATTGGGGGATCGCCTGATTGGACGAATCAGTGTCGTCACGCAACGAGCCAATGGCGCTGATCGCTCCCCCGGCGCGAGCCAGGAGGCGCCTTGCACGGCCACATTCATGTTCTTTTCTCTTTCAAATGCAAAAAGAGGAATTGTCCCGGTCCTGGGATCCTTCCCGCCACATGGAGCCGATCCGCACAATTGGCTCGTTGCGCGACAGACTATCGCCGCGCTCGAGCAGGCGGTGATCCGCGTCCGGCCGGACGCCCGCAGGGCGCCCGGCACGGATCCGCGTCCCCCAGGTGCCGGCGCGACGACACTCACCCCGGACCCGATTCGCCCCGACTCTGACCCCGCGGTACTGACCCCGCGGTACCCGATTCGCCCCGACTCTGACCCCGCGGTAGGACAATGCTCACTCATACTCATCCAGCGTCCGCCTGATCGCCGCTTGCAACGCCGCCTCGCGGTCCGGCGTATCCGCGCCAATCCCTGCCGCCAGCAGCCCGAACTGGCGCAGCATCTCATCCCGCATGAATGGATCCTTGTCCTGCACGCCGAGCGACTCGAGGATCCGCTCCGCCAGGTCGCGGAGCAGGGTCCGTGTGTCTTCCGAGAGTGCGTCGAGTGACGGCGGCGCGGCGGGCTTCGGTGCAGGCGCCGTGTCGCGGCTCCGCTTCGGCGCATCGATCAGCGCCTGCATCGATGCGAGCTGCACCACGAACGAGCCCGCCGTATGCTCGGCATGGCCGCTCACCACGCCGCGGCGGCGCAGCAGGTGGAGCAGCCTGATGACCGCCTCGCGCACCGGCGATACGCCCCCCTCACTGTTGTTCCCGCGTCCGGTGACGACGAGCACCTCGCCTGCGGCGGCGACCTGCTGCTCGCGCAGCCACGACTCGGCACGTCGCGACGCCTCGGCGGCAGTCGGCAGCGACTCGCGCAGGTTCAGGGTGCGCCCATTGAAGCGCGCCTCGTCGAATGCGTGCCAGAGGTTGCTCAGCCCGCCCCTGCGGTCCTTTGCCGTCACTGCGCCCTGAGCGCGCGCTCGAGCACCCGGCCGTCGAGCGGTTCGGTCGGATTCACGCCGATGATTCGCGCGAGCGTGGGCCCCATGTCCACGACGCTCACCCGTTCCACCTGCCGTCCGGGACGGAACCACGGTCCATAAAAGATCACGGGCACGTGCGCATCGTAGTCGTGCGGCGTGCCGTGGGTCGCTGATGTCCCCATCCCCCAGTACGCGCCCGGCTCGAGCGAGGCGACGATCGGCACGTCGTAGTCGGCGGGAATCATGTGCGCCCAGCGCCGTGCATACGTGTCGGTCGCCGTGTCGCGCTGCGCGAGTGCCCGCGGATCGTCCACCCGCGCAATTCCCGGAACCTTGCGCAGCTCGCTGGCGAAGCTGCGAAGCACCGAATCGGGATCGAGCCCTGCGCGTCGCATTGCAGCGCGATCGGGATACACCATCCCCCAGTCCCAGTTGAGCGCCGTCGCCGGCACTCCGCGCGCCTCGAGCGCTGCCGCCGTGGCCTCCAGCAGGGGGCGCACGTTCACACGCGGCACGGCAAGCCCGTGGCGTTGCGCATAGATCTCCGGATACGACGCGACGCCGTGGTCGGACGTGAGCGCGAACGCGATCGACGACGAGTCGCGCACCCGGTAGAGCGAGTCGATGAAGGCGCCGAGGGCGCGATCGAGCCGGAGCACGTGATCATGGATCTCGCGCGAGTCCGGCCCCCAGCGGTGGCCCACCGCGTCGGTCGTCGAGAGGCTCACCGCCAGCAGGTCGGTGCGGTTTGTGGCGCCAAGCTCCATCGCGTGGAGGCCGGCCAGGGCGAACTGCAGCAGCATCTCGTCCATCGCGGGCACGCCGGCGAACGCCGCACCGATGCGCGTCGTATCATCGGTGAGCCGGTGGGGGAACATGTAGCCGCCCCCTCCCGCGGCTTCCTCGGCCACGCTGTCCGGCTCCGCATACGCCGACTCCGGCAGCAGCAACGTCCATTCACGTCCGGCATGGCGGTGCGGAATGCGCCGGGCGTTGAACGCCTGCACCCACGACGGGAGCGTGTCGCGGTACCAGGTGCTCGTGCTCATCCGCCCGGTCGTCGCGTACCAGTAGACATCGCGCCCCGCGCGCCCGAGCGGCAGGATGGCCCCGCGGTCCTTGCGCGAGACGGAGAGCGCGCGCGCCGCCGGGTCCACCGCGCGCATCCAGTCGTACAGCACCGAGCCGCGGAACCGGTACGGCGATGCACCCGGTCCGCCGCCGCCGATCACCGGCGCCTGTTCGTCGTAGACCCCCCGGTCGTTGGCGACGATGCCGGTGCTTCGAGGATGCCGTCCCGACATCGTGCTGGCATGGCCAGGCGCCGTCTCGGTGACGGCGTGATCCTGGTAGGCCTCGGTGAAGTGGGCACCGTTGTGCGCCAGCCGCGCGAGCCCGCCGGTGAACTGGCTCCCCCAGCGGTCGAAGTACGCGGGGATCAGCTGGTCCACCGTGATGAACACGACCAGTCGCGGCGGGGCGGGCGGCGGGGCGGCGGGCGCAGGCGTCACGGCCGCAGGCGTCGCGGCCGCAGGCGTCGCGGCCTGGGCGCAGGCGATCGTCGGAAGCGCGAAGCCGGCGACGACGCCAAGTCGTGCGAGCAGCGAAAGACGCATGGAAGCTCGGGGTCGGGAGTGTACCGGAATCTACGCCGCCGTACCGGCCGTGGTGGCGTGCTCGCTCGTCAGCGCGAAGGTGTTCCCCTCGGAATCGGCGTAGAACGCCATCCAGATCTCGCGTCCGCCAAAGGTCGCGATCAGGTGCGGTGCCCGAACCTCCACGGCGCCACGCGCGAGCACCGTTTGATGGTCGGTGCGAACATCATCCACCGCGTAGTAGATGATCGACGCCCCCTGGTCGCGCTCCCCTTCCCCGATACCGAGCATGAGCCGTGTTCCCGCGCAGTCGAACAGCGCGATGTTCGGCGCCTCGTACAGCAGCGGCAACTGCACCACGTCGCGGTAGAACGCCGTTGCGCGGGCGAGGTCCTTTACCGGCAGCGCCACCTGGGCAATCCGCCCCGTCGTTGGCATTGCACCCTCCAGATGAGTGGGCTGCAAAAGTGAACGGCGAGCTGGCATCCTGCCAGCCCGCCGTCATGATCGTCGTGCCGCAGTTCCCGCACCCCTCCTTCCTCATCCCGCATCCCGTAGTTCCCGCACCCCTCATCCCGGATCTCGCAGTTCCCGCACCCCTCATCCCTCATCCCGAACGCGTCTACCCGAGCACCCCTTCCAGCACCCCCATCCCTTCCCGCAGCTCCTCGCGCGTCGCCACGAGCGGCGGCAGCAGGCGCACGGTGTACTCTCCCGCGCTCG
>JACDHQ010000383.1 GCA_013820975.1 Gemmatimonadaceae bacterium | reverse complement strand
CCCCTCATCCCTCGTCGCCGTTCCCGCACCCCTCATCCCTCGTCGCCTCTCTCCCGCATCCCTCGTCGCTGTTCCCGAACCCTTCCTTCCCCTCCAACTTCCACCTATCTTCAGGGGCTTACCCCGCCCGCCCTGCACCCGCAGGCCGGCGCATACATCTCCCCTCCTCCCGTTCCGGCAACCAGCGGGGGGCGGTTTCACTGTCCAAAGGGAGGCTTGCCAATGTCCCGCCAGTATGAGGCGGTGTACATCTTCGATTCCGCGCTCGAAGATGCCACCGTCAACGAGCGCCTCGAGCGCTACACCGAGCTCCTCGGCACCCCCGGCGACCTGACGGTCGACCACTGGGGCCGCCGCGCCCTCGCCTATCCCATCGGCCGTCGTGAGAACGGATACTACGTCCTCACCCGCTTCAGCGCCGAGGCCGACGTGCTCCCCGAGTACGAGCGCGCCCTCAAGCTCGACGAGGGGCTCATCCGCCACCTCCTCACGCTGTACGAGCACGAGCTCGGCGCCCCGCCGATGACTGAGGAAGAGATGGCCGCGGCAGCCCGCCGCCGCGATGACGACGACGAGGATGAGGACTAACCGATGCGCCGCCCAACCAAGACCTGCCCGTTCTGCGAGACCCGCGTGCGCTTCATCGACTACAAGGATGATCGCACCCTGGGCCGCTTCATCACGGACCACGGCAAGATCCTGCCGAGCCGCCTCTCCGGCGTCTGCGCCCGGCACCAGCGCCAGCTCGCCCTCGCTGTCAAGCGGTCGCGCTTCCTCGCGCTGATCCCGTACATCCGCGGCCACCAGGCGTAAGGTGACCGAAGCCGGCCCAGCCTCGCCACAGGCGGCGCCGCCGGCGGCGCGAAGCGAGCGCTCGTGGGGAAAGTTCCTGCTCGCGCTCCTCGCGTTGTTGTTGTTGCCCGCCATCCCGCAGATGCGCGCCCTGCTCCCCGTCGAGCAGACCACGCTGCTGCTGGTCCCCGCCATCGCCGCCTGCGCGCTGGTGGGGTGGTGGGCCGGGGGAAGCCTCGTTGCGGCGATCGCCTGGGTCGGGCTGGCGGTGCTTGTCACCGTCTCGCCGGCTCCGGGAGTCGGGCCGTTCCGCGACCTGGCGCGTGGGTGGGGGCTGCTCGTGGCCGGCTCGTTCGGCCTCGTCTGCCTCTTCGGGACTGACCGTCCCTTCTTGTCGCGGGCGCTCACCGCCCTCGTGATCGCGATGGTGCTCGCCGTGATGATGGGCGGGCTCGGCGCCGTCGGAGGCGGGGACGTCCACGAAGCGGTGTCCGCCGAGCTGGCCCGCCGCAATGCGGCGTGGTCGGCGACGGTCCAGGACTTCATCATGCGCTACCCGGACCAATGGGGGCAGGTGACGGAGCGGATGCCGCAGGCGGCCGAGTTCCCGGCCGAGAGCGAGCGCCAGCTCGCCACGCTGTCGCGTGGCGGGGCAGTGCTCTTTCCGGCGCTGCTGTCGCTCGAATCGCTCGCTGCCCTCGCCGTGGCGTGGGCGGCGTATCACCGGATCGGCCGGACGCGCCTCGGCGCCCCGCTCGCTCCGCTCAAGGAATTCCGCTTCAACGACCAGCTCGTGTGGGGGCTGATCGTCGGCCTGGTGCTCGTCGTTCTGCCGACACTCGCGATGTACCGCGCGGTCGGTGGTAACCTGCTCGTCTTCTTTGGCGCACTGTACGCCGTGCGCGGTCTCGGAGTGCTGGCGTGGTTCCTCGCGCCCGGCGCCCTGACCATTGCGGTTTCGATCGGGTTCGCCATGCTGTGGTGGCCCGTGCTCAATGTGATTGCAGTCCTCGGCTTCATGATCCTGCTGGTGGCGTCGTTCGGGCTCGGGCTCGGCGACACCTGGGCGGACTGGCGGAGCCGGGCGCGCCCTACCACGTAAAACTGGAGCTCATCATGGAAGTGATCCTTCGCCAGGCGATCGAGAACCTCGGGCATCCCGGGGACGTCGTCACCGTCAAGCCCGGCTACGGCCGGAACTACCTGCTGCCGCGCGGCTACGCCTACGAGGCGACCCCGGGCAACCTCAAGCGTATCGGTCAGGAGAAGTCGCGCCTCGAAGCCGCCGAGAGCGAACGTCGTGAGGCCGCCGAGGTGCTCGCGAAGAAGCTGGAAGAAGTCCAGCTGACCTTTTCGTCGCGCGTCGGCGAGGAAGGCAAGCTGTTCGGGTCGGTCACGTCGGCCGACATCGCGACGCAGCTCGCTGCCCTGGGCTTCTCCATCGAGAAGCGGCAGATCGACCTGCACGACCCCATCAAGACCCTCGGTGTCTTCCGCGTGCCGGTGAAGCTGCATGCCGACGTGAAGCCCGAAGTGCGGGTGTGGGTGATCAAGCAGTAAACTGCACCATCAACGGGGAACATTTCCCCGCCGAGACCGTTAGGAGAGTACATGGCACGCAGCACTACCGAGACCCCGGTCGCCGAACTCGCACGGCGGGCGGCCGAGATCGTCCTCGAGAACAAGGGCACCGATGTCGTGGTGCTCAACCTCAAGGGCGTCACCGACATGACCGACTTCTTCATCATCGCGAGCGGCACCTCCGACACGCACGTGCGTGCGCTCGGGGAGCACGTGCTCGAGGACATGAAGAAGGACCTTGGCGCACGGGCCAACCATGTCGAGGGGCTGCAGTCGGGGCGCTGGGTGCTGCTCGACTACGTGGACTTCGTCGTGCATATCTTCCACCCGTCGCTCCGGCAGTTCTACCAGCTCGAGCGGCTGTGGGGCGATGCCGAAGTGGTGCCCGTCGGGGAGCCAGCATAAGCCGCGGGCGCTCGTCTGTCGCGGCGCGAGGGCGGCGCCTTGCCGGCGCGCTGCTCGCGGTCGCGCTCAGCGCCGCCGTGCCCCAGGGTGCGGCGGCGCAGTCGTATTTCGGCCAGAACCAGGTGCGCTACGACCGGTTCGACTGGCGGGTGCTCGAGACGGAGCACTTCCTCGTGCACTACTACCCCGTCGAGCGGATCGCCGCCGTCGAGGCGGCGCGCATGGCGGAGCGTGCGTATGCCCGCCTCTCACGGATCCTCGACCACCAGTTCCGCGAGAAGAAGCCGATCGTGCTCTTCGCCTCGCGTGCCGACTTCGCGCAGAACAACGTCGTGGGCGACCTCGGCGAGGGGACGAGCGGCGTCACCGAGTCGCTGCGCCACCGGATGCTGCTCTACTTCACGGGTGACTTTCGCAGCTTCGACCGCGTGCTCACCCACGAGATGGTGCACGCGTTCCAGTACGACATCTTCGCCCGCGGCCGCGCCGGCACCGGGCTGCAGACGCTGTCGCAGGCCGACATGCCCCTCTGGTTCACGGAGGGGATGGCCGAGTACCTGTCAGTGGGGCCGGCGAGCACGCTGACCGACCTCTGGCTGCGCGATGCGGCGCTGCATGGGAATGTCCCGAGCGTCGCGCAGATGACGGAGCGCCCCGACCGCTGGTTCCCGTACCGGTTTGGCCATGCGTTCTGGACGTTCGTGGCG
>JACDHQ010000382.1 GCA_013820975.1 Gemmatimonadaceae bacterium | reverse complement strand
ACCCGAAGCGGTGTACACCGTGATGCCGTACATCGCCGGCGGGTCGTTCGCCGACCGCGTGTACGTGCACAAGTCGCTCGACCCGGCGGCGGTGGCCGCGACGGCGGTGCAGGTGGCCTGTGCGCTCGACCACGCGCACGAACGTGGCATCGTGCACCGCGACGTGAAGCCCGACAACATCCTCCTCGACGAGGCGGGCAACGCGCTGCTCACCGACTTCGGCATCGCGACGGCACTCTCGCACGGCCGGCTGACGGCGACGGGCCGGGCGATGGGCACGCCGCACTACATGAGCCCCGAGCAGGCGATGGGGCGCCTCGTGGATGGCCGCAGCGACCTGTACGCGCTCGGGGTCGTGATGTACGAGGGGCTGGTGGGGTTCCCGCCGTTTGATGGCGCCGATGCGTTCAGCGTGGGCTACAAGCACGTGCATGAGGCGCCGGTGCCGCTGGCCGACGTGGATTCGTCGATCCCGCCCGACCTCGCGAAACTCGTGATGCGCTGCTTGTCGAAGGAGCCGAACGTGCGGCATGCTCGGGGGGGCGACCTCGCCGACGCCCTGCTGGCCTTCCTCGCCACGACCGGCGCCGGCACCTCATCCGTCGCGCGCCCGGCCGGCTCCGCCCGCCGCCCCGAGCTTGCCGCGCAGCGCCCGTAGTGCGGTTCGCGGTTCGCGGTTCGCGGTCCGCAGTTTGAGGTTTCGGTTTGCGGTTCGCGGTTCGCGGTTTGCGGTTCCCAGCGTGTAGTTCCCCGCCTCTCGTCCCCCTACCCCCGACCGCAGTCATGATCGAGCTCTCGCACGAAACGCTCGTCCTCACCACCAGGCACCCGTTCACGATCGCCCGCGGGACGCAGAGCGAGTACCGCACCGTCCGCGTCGTCGTCCGCGCCGATGGCCACGAGGGCCACGGCGAGGCGGCACCCAACCGCTTCTACGGCGAGAGCACCGAGTCGGTCATCGCCGCGCTCGACCGCTTTGCGCCGCTCCTGGCGGAGGTCGATCCCTGGGCGATCGACCGCGCCGAGCGGGTGATGAACGCCGCGCTGCGCTTCAACGGCTCGGTGAAGTCGGCCGTGAGCGCGGCGCTGCACGACCTCGCAGGGAAACGACTTGGAGTGCCGGTGTACCGGCTGTGGGGACTCGACCTCGCGACACTGCCGCAGTCGAGCTTCACGATCGCGATCGCGGCCGACGCCGCCGAGCTGCAGCGGCGGGTGGAGGAAGCCGCGGCGTACCCGGTGCTGAAGATCAAGCTCGGGACCGATCACGACGAGCAGATCGTCGAGCAGGTGCGGCGCCTCGCCCCCGACAAGGTGCTGCGCGTGGACGCCAACGCGGCGTGGACCCCGAAGCACGCGCTCCGCATGATCGACGTGCTCGTGGAGCACCGAGTCGAGTTCGTGGAGCAGCCGGTCGCCGCGCACGACATTGACGGCATGCGCTTCGTGCGCGAACGCTCCGCGCTGCCGGTGATCGCCGACGAGTCGTGCGTCACGAGCGCCGACATCCCGCGCCTCGTGGGCGCCGTGGACGGCATCAACCTCAAGCTCTCAAAGTGCGGCGGACTGCGCGAGGCGTTGCGGATGATCGCCGTCGCCCGCACGCATGGGATGCTGGTGATGGCCGGCTGCATGGTGGAGTCGTCGCTGGGGATCACCGCGGCCGCCCACCTGGCGCCGCTGCTCGATTACGTGGACCTGGACGGCGCCGCGCTGCTGGCGAACGACCCGTTCGCGGGGGCGACGATCGAAGGGGGAGTGCTGAAGATCCCTGGAGGGGCGGGCCTCGGAGTAACGAGGAGGGAATAGGGGGGAGCGAGGAGGGATGAGGGACGAGGGGTGCGGGAACGGCGGGAACGGCGGGAACGGCGGGAACGGCGGGAGCGGCGGGAGCGGCGGGACCGCGCACCACGCACCGCGGACCGCCGCCCGCAGCGCGGCTATCTTTGGACCATGCTCGTCGACGTCGCGCTCCCGCTGCCGCTCTTCCGCACCTTCTCGTACACGGCGCCCACCGCGCTTCCGGTCGGCACGCGGGTCATCGTTCCGTTCCGGCAGGGGAAGGAAGTGGGCATCGTCGTCGGCACCAGCGAGCCGCGCGACGGGGTGAAGTACAAGGCGGTCCTCGAAGTCCCCGACAGCGAGCCAGTCCTCGGGCCGGGGATGATGGACTTGATCAAGTGGATCGCCGACTACTACATCGTCCCGCTCGGCGTCGCGCTGCGGACGGCCCTGCCGGCCGCACTGACGGGGGCGGCGGTCCCGGTCCCCGTCGTGAAGACGCGGCGCGTCGTGACGCTCGCGCAGGCGCTGCCCTCGCTCATGCAGCGCGACGACATCTTCGGGCGCGCGCATCAGCAGCGGGCCCTCTACGAGCTCGTCGAATCGCTCGGCGGCCGCGCCGCGGTGGAGCACCTCCTCGAGCGCGGACATTTCACGCCGTCGGTGCTGAAGGGACTCGTCGCGCGCGGGCTGGTGACGGTCGAGCAGGAGGTCGTCGCGCGCGACCCGTTCCTCCGCCGCGCACCAGGCAAGCCAGCCGACCACGTGCCGACGCCGGAGCAGCGGGCGGCCATCGCGACCCTCACGGCCGCGACGCCGGGGGAGGTGTTCCTGCTGCATGGCGTCACCGGCAGCGGCAAGACGCTCGTGTACATCGAGCTGCTTCGTGAGATCGTCGATCGCCGCGGGCGCTCGGCGATCGTGCTCGTGCCGGAGATCGCGCTCACCCCGCAGACGGTGGATCGCTTTCGCGCGGTGTTCGGCGACCGCATCGCCGTGCTGCACTCCGCGCTCAGCGACGGCGAGCGCTACGACGCATGGCTCGCGCTCCAGCGCGGGGAGAAGCGCATCGCCGTCGGCGCGCGGTCGGCCGTGTTCGCGCCACTGCCCGACCTCGGCGCCATCATCGTCGACGAGGAACACGAGTCGAGCTACAAGCAGGGGGAATCGCCGCGGTACCACGCGCGCGAGACCGCCATCGTGCGCGCGCGGCACGACGGCGCGATCGTCGTCCTCGGCAGCGCGACGCCGAGCCTCGAGAGCTGGAGCAATGCCGAGGCAGGCAAGTACACCCTGCTCACGCTGCCGGCGCGCGTCGGCGGGGCGTCGCTGCCGGCGGTGGAGGTGGTGGACCTGCGCACCAGCACGCCCAAGCTGCGTCCCGGCGTGCCGCCGACGGAGGAGGAAACCTTCCGCCAGGTGATCAGCAAGGAGGTCGAGCAGGAGCTCGCCCATCGCCTCGAGCGGAAGGAGCAGAGCATCCTGCTGCTCAACCGCCGCGGCTACTCCTCGTTCGTGCAGTGCGGCAGCTGCGGCGACGTCGCCGTGTGCCCCAACTGCAGCATCAGCCTCACCTATCACCGGATGCCGGAGCGCCTCGTCTGCCACTACTGCGACCACGACGAGCCGCTGCGGACGACGTGCACGCGTTGCGCCGGCCTCGTGATGCGCCAGCGCGGGCTCGGCACGCAGCAGGTGGAGCGGCTGCTCAC
>JACDHQ010000381.1 GCA_013820975.1 Gemmatimonadaceae bacterium | reverse complement strand
GGTCTGGGCGATCGTCCGGTCCTCCACCGCGCGGCGGAGGGGCACCATCAGGTCCGGTGCGTGCCGGTCGAGTTCCTCGAGGATCACGTCGGATCGCCACACGAAGATGCCGGCGTTCCAGGCGAAGGTGCCGGCGTCGAGGTAGTGCTGCGCGCGTTGCGCGGTGGGTTTTTCGACGAAGCGCGCCACGCGGTAGCCGGCGCCGACACGGTCGCCGAGCTCGATGTAGCCGTAGCCGGTGGCGGGGTACGTGGGGGTAATACCGAGTGTGACGAGGCCGCGCTCGGCGTGCGCGAGCGTGATGGCGTCGTGGACCGCCCGTCGGTACGCGACCTCGTCGCCGATGCGGTGGTCGGCGCTGAAGAAGCCGAGCATGGCGCCGCCGGTGCGTTCGTGGATGGCGAGGCTGGCGAGTGCGACGGCGGGTGCGCTGTCGCGGCCGGTGGGTTCGATCAGTAGGTTGCGGCCGGGGAGGTCGGGGAGTTGCTCGCGCACGAGTGCGACGTAGCGACTGCCGGTGGCGACGTAGACGCATTCGGGCGACCCGGCGAGCGGCAGTAGGCGGTCGTAGGTGGCTTGGAGGAGGGTGCGGCCGCGGCGCTCGAGGTCGAGGAACTGTTTCGGTCGGTCGGCTGTGGAGAGCGGCCAGAAGCGCTGCCCCTGACCGCCGGCCATGATCACGGCGTTGAACGGTATCGACTCGCGTTCGTCTGCGGGCACCGTGCGAGGGTACCGCGGGCGGGGTGCGCGAGACGAAGGGGCCACTCGCAAACCTGGGTCCAGGCGTCCAGCGCTTTCGCTTAGGCGGTGGCCAGTCTCTCGTCGAGCAGGACCGCCTTGATGTCGGCAACGTTGTCCTTCGCCACGAGCAGGACGGTGTTGCCGCGTTTCACGACGATCAGGTCCTGCACACCGACGGTGACGATGATGTCCTCGGCATCCTCGGTGTAGATGATGTTCCCGCTCGCGCGATGGCCGACGTGCTTTCCCACCACTGTTCTCGTTGCATCGGGCCCGGCGTTCCGTATCAGCCGATCGAGCGCGACCCAGTCACCGATGTCGTCCCAGTCGCAATCGACAGGAACCACGTACGCTCGCGTGGTGCGCTCCATGAGTGCGTAGTCGATGCTGGTCTTCGGGAGGGTCTGGAAGACCTGCGCCAGGCGACGCTCCGCGAGCGCCGCTCGCAGGGGGACCATGATGTCTGGCGCGTGCGCATCGAGTTCCGCGAGTATGTCGTCCGATCGCCACACGAAGATTCCGGCATTCCAGGAGTACGTGTCTTCGCCGAGGTACCGCCTCGCTCTCTCTGCCGTCGGCTTCTCGACGAAGCTGGCGACCCGGAAGCCGGGCCCGAACGCTTCGCCGCGCTCGATGTACCCGTAGGCCGTCGCTGGATTGGTGGGCGTGATGCCGAGTGTGACCAGGCCACGTGCGGCCTGCGCTACATACTGCGCATCGATGACGGCGGCGCGGAATGCGACTTCGTCACCGATCCGGTGGTCGGCGCTGAAGAAGCCGAGCATCGCCCCACCCGTGCGGGTGTGGATGGCGAGACTCGCGAGTGCGACGGCGGGGGCGCTGTCGCGCCCCGTCGGTTCGATTAACAAATTGTCACCAGGTAGATCGGGCAATTGCTCGCGAACCAGTGTGACGTAGCGACTCCCGGTCGCAACGTAGACGTGCTTCGGTCCTTCGACGAGCGGGAGGAGGCGATCGTAGGTCGCTTGAATGAGCGTGCGACCCCGGCGCTCGAGGTCGAGGAATTGCTTCGGGCGCTCCGAAGTGGACAGAGGCCAGAAACGCTGCCCTTGTCCGCCGGCCATGATGACGGCCATGAGGGGGGGCGCGAGACTCACCGTCCGGTACCGTCGTGTCGACGTTCGTGGCCCAAGCAACCGTTCATGACTGCATCATGCGCGACCGAGTCTGACACCACCCTGACACCATCCGACCCGGTCAGCATTGTCGCCATGCTCGAGCACGAGGAAAGCGTGCGCGAAGCCGGGCGGGCTTCGAGTCGGTTCGGTCGCTCGTGTCGACACAAGCGCGGCTGGTGAATGGCCTTTGGGCGCCATCCTGCCATCGGTACCAGATTCAGGTGCTGACGGCCGTTTCGGCACTCTCTTTCACGCGCCGCGCGACCCAAGCATACGTCCGTTCGATACCGTCCTTCAGCGACTCCGATGGAGCCCAACCGAGCCGCTCTCGAATGAGGGTGTTGTCGCTGTTGCGCCCTCGCACGCCCGTCGGTCCGGGGATGTTGCGGATGGTGATCGACTTTCCAGAGAGCTCGGCTACCATCTCGGCCAAGCCGTTGATGGTGATCATCTCCTCCGACCCGATGTTCAGCGGTTCGGTGACGTCGGACTCCATGAGCCGCCGGACTCCCTCGAGGCACTCCTCGATGTAGAGGAACGACCTCGTCTGGAGTCCGTCGCCCCAGACCTCGATCGAGCCGCCGTCGCTCGCCTCGGCCACCTTGCGGCACATGGCAGCGGGGGCCTTCTCCCGCCCGCCCGTCCACGTGCCCTCCTCGCCGAATATGTTGTGGAAACGCGCCATGCGTACCGTCAGCCCGTAGTTTCTCGAATACGCGGCGTACATACGCTCGCTGAAGAGCTTCTCCCAACCGTACTCACTGTCGGGGGCGGCCGGATAGGCGCTCGCCTCGGCTGTGACCGGGGTGGACGGATCGAGCTGATTACGCTCGGGGTAGATGCACGCGGAACTGCTGTAGAACAAGCGGCCGATCCGCACCGTGCGAGATGCGTCTGCCACGTTCAGGTTGATGGTCGCCGAGTTGTGCATCACGTCGGCGTCGTTGTCACCCGTGAAGATGAAGCCGGCGCCGCCCATATCGGCCGCGAGTTGGTACACGTGGTCTGCGCCGTCGCCGAGCACGGAATGGACGAACGCCGGATCGCGCAGATCACCGACCATGAAATCGTCGGCGACCGTCTCGCCGAACTCGGGTCGCTTCAAGTCGGCTCCACGTACGGAGAACCCTTCGCGCTTGAGGCGTTTCACGAGGTGGCTTCCGATGAAGCCGCCGGCGCCCAACACGACTGAACTTGGCATGATGATCTCCTTTAATGGTTCGTTCGGGCTCGTGGTGACGCTGCGAGTGTCTCGTCGAAGGGGAGCGAGAGGCGACGGATTCCGGTGAACTGCAGCGCGAGTAACCAGAGGAAACGAGGGTTGTTCCTGAGGTAGCGTCGGGCGAGCCGACGCGGTTCGCTCATCATTCTATAGAGCCACTCCATCCCAATGCGCTGCAACCAGCGCGGTGCCTGACGCTTCAGCCCCGCATGGAAATCGAATGCAGCGCCTACGCCGATCAAGACGGCGCGACTGAGTCGGGGCTGCATGACGCTCATCCAACGCTCCTGCTTTGGCGTCCCAAGCCCGACCCAAACGATCTGGGCCCCGGAGGCCTCAATGTCTGCGACGATGGCGTTCTCCTCTTCCGCCGTCAACGGCCGGAATGGGGGCGAATAGCTCCCCACGATCT
>JACDHQ010000380.1 GCA_013820975.1 Gemmatimonadaceae bacterium | reverse complement strand
TCGTTGGGATTGGAGATGTTGAAGATGTTGATGAGGAAGTCGGTCACCTGCCGGGCGGCCGCGGCTTCCTGCGCCGCGACGTGCTCGGCACGGCGGGCTCGGACCATCCCCACGGTGGAAAATGCCGCACCGGCGAGGATCGCGACGAGGCCGAGGGCGGCGCCGATGGTCGCGATGCGATTCCGCCGCACCAGCTTTCCGAGCCGGTACATCGCCGTCGGAGGGCGTGCCGTGATCGGCTCGTTCGACAGGTAGCGCTGGAGGTCGACGGCCAGCGCATTCGCCGTGACGTAGCGGCGGTTGCGATCGGGGTCCATCGCCTTCATCACGATCCAGTCGAGATCGCCCCGCAGGTCACGCTGCAGGCGGGGCAGGTCGGTACTGCGCGCCTTGGCGACGATGGTCGGGTCAAGGCTCGTCGAGCCGATCCGGTCGCTCGGCGTCGGCGGGTCGGTCTCCCGAGCCATGAGTCGCGCGAGGTAGGCGTGGAGGCCCATCGTGCCGGGATCCGATGGCAGCTCCCCCACCAGCATCTCGTACATCAACACGCCGAGCGAATAGACGTCGCTCCGCGTGTCGATGTCGGCGCCGTTCGACTCCGCCTGCTCGGGGCTCATGTAGGCAGCCGTTCCGACTGCGTGGCCGAACTGCGTGATGAGCGTGAGGTCGGTGAGCTGCTGGCCAAGCGCCTTCGCGATGCCGAAGTCGATGATGCGCGGCTCCGGGACGCCGTCGGCTTCGGTGACGAGGATGTTCGACGGCTTGATGTCGCGGTGGATCACGCCCTTCTGGTGCGCGTGCTGAACGCCGTGACAGACGGCAATGAAGAGTTCAAGACGCTCACGAACCGAGAGCCGATGTTCATCGCAGTACTGGGTGAAGGGGAGCCCCCGCACGAGCTCCATCGCAAAGTAGGGCTGGCCGTCCGGGGTCGTGCCGGCCGCGAATACCTTCGCGATCGCCGGGTGATTCATCACGGCGAGCGCCTGGCGTTCCACCTCGAAGCGTGCGAGGACTTCCTTCGAGGCATGCCGGTCGCGTACGACCTTCAGCGCGACGCGCCGGCGAACCGAGTCGGTCTCCTCGGCCTCGTACACGATTCCCATCCCGCCCTCTCCCAGCACCTGGAGAATGCGATACGGGCCGATGCGCTCGGCGCGCTGGCCGGGACCGGAGACGTCGGTTTCCACTGGAGGGGGTATGCGGCGCGTCGCCTAGTTCTGCGTCGTGTCCTTCGTCGTGCCGCCGCTGATGATGATGTCAGGGTCGATGACCCCGGTGTACACCTGCGGCGGGTTGCCTGCGCCCTGGCAGTAGAAATTGATGTTGTAGGCGTAGCTGCCGCTCGCTGCGTTTGCCCGCACCCGAGCCGTGCTGCTGCCGCCCGACGGCACGGTGTAGGTGGTCGAGTCCAGCGGCCAGTAGGGATCGGGACGCTTCCACGTGATCTGGAAGTAATCCGCGGCGTTGGGATTGCCCTTCATCTGGAATCGGATCAGGTCGTTCGGCCCCCCCCGCACCTTCCACTTGTCGAGCGTGATCGTCACCTTGTCGGCAGCGCCGTGACAGTTGATGTCGATGCCGGCGACGTGAAGCTGCACGGCGCGTGGGGCACTGGATCGGGTGATGACGGCGACGGCCTGGCCGTCGGCAGGACGGGCAGCCGGGGCGCATGCACCGGCCATCGTGACGGCGGTGACGGATCCGCAGAACCACAGCATGCGAGTGCGCATCGGGGCCAGCCTTGTGAAGGTGTGGATTGTCTTGGCGGAGCGGAAGCAGAGGCGCCTACTGAATGCGGCCGCTGATGATGATGTCCGGATCTACTACAATCACTCGCTGCACGCCGTCGACCATGCAGGTGAAGCGAATGTCGTAGGGGTAGGTTCCCCCTGCATTCGCGGCGGCGGGGCCTGAAGAAACCGAGCCATCCTCCGGAACCGTGGGAAGCGGGCCGGAAAATGGCCACCTGGTGGTATCCTTGGGAACGATCGCGACGCGGACATCATTCTTCTTGAAGCCACCGAGCCATGCTCGCTCGGGTTCCCAGCGCACCGATTCGCCCGGAACGAGAGTGACGGCGAATGGCTTCACCGACACGTCGAGCTTGTCGCCGCTGCACTTCACCTTGATTTGCACGGGGCGGTCGCCAGCGAGCGTTGCCGGGCCACGAGATGCCAAGCATCCGGCGAGGGACAGTCCGCACGCCAGCAGGATTGCGGCACGAGTGGGACGGCGCATCGGAGGGTTCCTCAGGGGGAAGGGACGTCGCCATGATGCTGTGTTCGCGCAGGCGCCGCAAGCTCCGCCCCTTGCGAAGGGCACTGATAGTGGGGCTGATTCCCTCCTCCATGCACCGAATGCAGACCGCCCCGCCGCCCGAACGCACCGCGCCATTCAGCGCGGCGACCCTCGTACGGTCGCTCGCCGCGAGCCGCGAGCGGCTGGCGCTTTGCGACGCCACGACCCTCGAGCGGCAGCTGGCCATCGCCCGCATCCCCGCGCCACTCGGCGGCGAGGACGCGCGTTCCCGCTGGCTGGCCGAACGCTTCGCCGCGCTGGGCCTCGATGACGTCCGCTCGGACGGCGAGGGTAACCTCATCGTGCGCATCGCGGGCGAGGCGGACCTCGAGCCCGTCGCCGTCCTCTCGCACATGGACACGGTATTCACCTCGAGGGTGCCGGCGGAGGTCGTGCGCACCGGCGATCGATTCACCGGCCCGGGGATCAACGACAACGCCCGCGGCCTTGCGGCGATGCTGGCCATCGCCGCCGAGCTGGCGGGAGGGGAGGTTCAACCCCGCCGCTCCGTCCTCCTCGTCGCGACGACCGGGGAAGAGGGTGCGGGCGACCTCCGCGGCGCGAAGCACTTCTTCGGCACGCATCCTCGCGTCACCGCCGCGATCGCCCTCGACGGCGCCGGGGACGACCGCATCGTCAACGCGGCACTGGGAAGCCGCCGGCTCCACATCGCCTTCGACGGGCCCGGGGGCCACAGCTGGTCGGCCCATGGAGTAGCCAACGCAGTCAACGCCGCGGCGGCCTGCACGGCGCGGCTCGCCCGCCTCGCCATGCCGGCCGGCCCCCGCGCCACGCTCTCCGTAGGGCGGATCGGCGGCGGCGAGTCGATCAACGCCATCCCGGCGCATGCATGGCTGGAGGTCGATGCCCGGTCGGCCGATGCGGCCACCCTCACCACCGTCGAACGCGACATCCGCCGCGTCGTCTCGGCCGTCGTCGACGAGGAAAACCGGCACCGCGCGCCGGGCACGCCGCCGCTCTCGGCGACCGTCCAGCGGTTCGGCGACCGGCCGTCCGGCCTCACGCCGGCGAGCCATCCGCTCGTGGCGGCGGCGATGGAGATCATCCGCGAGCTGGGGTGCGAGCCGCGCCTGGCCGTCGCCTCGACCGACGCCAACATCCCGATGAGCCTCGGCATCCCGGCGATCGCCATCGGCGCGGGCGGCATCGGCGGCAACGCACACACCGATCAGGAGTGGTACGAGAACGTCGAGGGG
>JACDHQ010000379.1 GCA_013820975.1 Gemmatimonadaceae bacterium | reverse complement strand
ACGGATTGGAGACTCGCGACACCCGCAGGTGCCGGATGGATGGCGGCTGCCGGCGCTTGCGCGCTGTCGGTGGCGCCATGCGTCACGCGCGACGCGCCCACCTCGGGCGCATCGATCAGCCGATCCGCTTCGCCAAGCATCGCTGCTGTCAGCGCCTCCGCGGTGGGCATCGCCGCCGCATGCAGCACCACCCTTCCCCTCCGCAACACGGTGATGTCGTCCGCGGCAGCGATCGCCTCGCGCAGCTTGTGGGTGATGAGCACCGCCGCATTGCCGCGCGACACATACGCCCGCAGCCACCGCAGCAGCTCATCCGACTCGGCGGGTGCGAGCACTGCGGTCGGCTCGTCGAGGATCAGCACGCGGGCGGCGCGCGACAGCGCCTTCACGATCTCGAGACGCTGCTGCTGCGCAACCGACAGTGTGTCCACCAGGGCGTCAGGATCGAGCGGAAGGCCGCTCGCCGTCGCCAGCTCCCCCAGCTCGCGGCGCACCCGTGGGAGATCGAGCAGGCCATGCCCTCCGAGCGCGACATTCTCGGCGACCGTCATCGCGGGGATCAGGTTGAAGTGCTGGTGCACCATCCCGATCCCGTGGCCGATCGCATCGGACGGGCTGCGGATCCCCACCGGGGTACCGCTGACGAGCACCGTGCCTGCATCCGCGCCGACGAGGCCGAAGGCGATGCGCATCAGCGTCGTCTTCCCCGCCCCATTCTCGCCGAGCAGGGCGTGGATGGTCCCGGGCCGCACCTGCAGCGCTGCGTCGTCGAGCGCCACCGTCGCGCCGAACCGGTGGCTGACGCCGCGCAGCTCGAGCAACGGCGCCGGCAGGGTCACAGCCCGGTCGGCAGGTCGAGAAAGGACCACGGCAACCCGAACTCGCGCTCGAGGTGCGCGCCGAGTGCCTTCACGCCGAGCGTCTCGGTGGCGTAGTGGCCCGCGTAGATGATCACCAGCCCGGCATCAGCCGCCTCGACGCCGGTGTGGTGCGGGCCCTCGCCGACGATCAGGGTGTCGACTCCATTGGCGAGCGCCTCGCGGATCGTGTCGCTGCTCGCGCCGGCACCGGTACAGACGGCATAGCGCCGGGTGCGCCGCGCGGGGTCATGCGGCGTCGCCACCACCTCGCCGCCATGCTGGCGCGCCAGCGTGCGCGCGCGCTCGACCAGCTGCGTCGTGCTGCAGTCGCACCTCCCCTGCACGCCCACCTCGATCGTCTGGTAGCGCGCGAACCCGCCTGTCACCTCGAGCCCCAGCTCCGTTGCCAGCAGGGCATTGTTGCCGAGCGTTGCATGCACGTCGAGCGGGAGGTGCGTGGCGTAGACGGCGATGTCGTGCTGTAGCAGCAGCGAGATGCGCGTGTAGTGCGTCCCGGTGATCGCGCGCAGTCCCCCCCAGAACATCCCGTGGTGAACCACGAGCAGGTTGGCACCTGCCGCAACGGCACCTTCGACGGTGCGGAGCGAGAAGTCCACCGCGACCGCCACGCGCGTGACGTCGCCGCGATTCTCCATCTGCAGCCCGTTCAGTGCCGGCGGATAGTCCGGGATCTCCGCCGTGTTGAGCAGCGTGTCGAGGTGTGCGACGACGTCGGTGAGCTTCGCCATGCTATTACGGGGTGCTCGCGGGGGTACGCGCTGGAGTCCTCGCAGGAGCGCTCGCCGGGGTGTTCGAAGGGGTGCCCGCTCGCGTGGTAGTCGAGTCATCCGCCGGCAGCGGCGAGAAAGTGCCCGCACGCAGCGCGGCAGCGACGCTGTCGATCGCCAGCAGCGCCGGCGCGGGGATGCGCGTGCGCAACGCCTCGTTCAGCTCGAGGCGTACGACATCCTCGTCGCTCCCGAGCTCGACGACCCGCGGCACGAAGGTACCAGCTTTCACCTCGCGCGCGACGGCGAGGAATGCATGCGGCAGGTCGATGACGACGCTGCCGAGCGTCACCTCGGGTGCGATGGCGTTCTGGTTGGAGTTGGAGCCGATCACCCACACGCCGGTGCGCTCGCGCGCCGCCTGAAAGACCCCGAGTCCCGCGGCGTCCGCATTCTGGAAGATCACGTCTGCCGAGCGGCCGATGTGCGCGAGCGCGAGCTCCTTGCCGGTGCTCGCGTCATCCCAGTTGCCGACGTACGAGGTGAGCACGCGCACGCGCGGATTGGTGCGCCGTGCTCCCGCCTCGAAGGCGACGAAACTCTCGCGCACCGGCGGCAGGTCGGTGCCGCCGATCACGCCGACGACATTGGAGCGCGTCATCGCACCGGCGAGCATCCCCGCGAGGTACGACGCATCGGCGAAGCTGAAGTGGATGCCGGCGACGTTCTCTCCTTCGGCCGTTGCCGACGTCACGACATAGAACGTCCGCGGAAATTCCGGCGCGACGCGCTTCGCCGCATCCTGGAACTCGAAGCCGTGGCCAAAGACGAGCGAATAGCCCTGCGCCCCGTACTGCCTGAAGTTCTCCTCGAACTCCGCGGGGGTGCGCGTCTGGATGTGGCTGATGCGTGCGCCGAGGGAGTCGCGGATGCGGAGGAGCCCCTGGTAGGCGCCGGCGTTCCACGACTGGTCGGAGATCGGCCCCGGGGTGAGGAGGGCGACGCGGAATGAGTCATCGCCGTCGTCCGGTGCGGCGTCGCTGCAGGCTGCTGCGCCGACGATGAGGGCGATTGCTGCGCCTTTGAGAATCCGCGTGACCGCTGGTTTCATGGGGAAGCCCCTATTGTGACGCCTGTATGTCGCACTGCTGGCCTAATCGAAATCGCTGCGGTCGGGTCCGAGCATGATGTCGAGCAGCCGCTCCAGGTCGTCCGGGGAGTAGAAGCCGAGCCGGATGGAGCCCTTGTCGGCGCCCGAAACGGTGATGCTGACGTCTGTCTGAAGCCGCCGGCGCAGGCGATCCTCGATCAGTTTCAGCTGCGGCTGTACCGAATCGCCGCCGACTCTGACCCCAGCGCCGCCGCCAGCGCCGCCGCCGACCCCAGCGTCCCTGTCCGGCGCCTTCTTCCAGACCTCGGCCGACGGATCGTTGGCCGCACGCACCCGACGCTCGACCTCGCGGACGCTGAGCGCCTCGTCGGCCGCCGCCATGGCGTGACGATGCATCGCCTCCGGATCGTTGAGCGCAAGGAGCGCCCGCGCGTGCCCAAGGGTGATTGCCCCGTCCTGCAGCATCGCCCGCACCGGATCGGGCAGCGTGAGAACCCGCAGCAGATTTGTGACCGTCGTGCGGTCCTTGCCGACCACGTCCGCCACCTGCTGCTGCGTCAGCCCGAACTCGTCGATCAGCCGCTTGTACCCGTCCGCCTCTTCCAGCGGATTCAGGTCCACCCGCTGGAGGTTCTCGACGATGGCGAGGGTGAGCAGCGTCCGGTCGTCCACGTCGCGGACGATGGCCGGAATGTCCGCCCACCCCAGGCGCGACGCTGCACGGAAGCGGCGCTCGCCGGCGATCAGCTCGTAGCTGCCCCGGCCGGCGCTGCGGACGGTGATCGGCTGCAGCAGCCCCGTGGCCTTGAGCGACGCCTCGAGG
>JACDHQ010000378.1 GCA_013820975.1 Gemmatimonadaceae bacterium | reverse complement strand
AGTTCTCCCCGTACTACGCTGGCTACGTGGCCCGCGTCCCCGACGGGGACGTCGTGGAAACGCTGCGGTCGCAGGTCGATGCGACAATGGCGCTGGCGCGCTCGCTGGCCGAGGAGAAGGGTGGTCACCGCTACGCGCCCGGGAAGTGGAGCATACGCGAGGTCCTCGGCCACATGGCGGATACCGAGCGCATCATGGCGTATCGTGCACTGCGGGTCGCACGCGGTGATGCGACGCCACTCCCCGGGTTCGACGAGAACCTGTATGTCGAGAATGCGCGCTTCGACGATCGGACACTCTCGTCGCTCGCCGACGACCTCGCGATCGCACGCCAGTCCACGATTGCGCTGCTTGCGCCGCTTGGCGACGACGAGCTCGGACGCGTGGGGTCGGCGAACGGTGCGCCGATCACGGCGCGTGCGCTCGCATGGATCATCGCCGGCCACGAACGACATCACCTGGCGATCCTGCGCGAACGCTATCTCTGATGGGTTCGCTGGCGCGTGGGCTGCGTCGCGCTGAGGTACGGATGTTGACTAATGGCTCCTGTATTCACACGAGGAGCCGCGATGAAGAAGCAGATGGAAGGCAACGAGGAGCAGCGCCGCGCAGCGGCCAGGGAAGCCCGTGAGAACGGGAATGCACCGAGCGAGGTGGGAGCGACGCTGGGTGCAAGCAAGCAGCTCAAGCGGGTCGAACGCAGTGCGTCACCGCAGGAGCGGCTCGAAACGTCACGTGAGGGCAAGGCGAACCCCGGATCCGGCGACCAGTCGAAACCGGGAAGCCGCGACCGCGATCCGCGCCGCGAGTAAGCTGGAAACGCTCGACGGGGGACTGCAGCTTCGATGCGGTCTCCTGTCAGGCGGTGGCTCCGAGTCGTGCATCAAGGCTCTGCGTCGGGCCTCCATGCATAGTCCCGAAGTGGGACGCGGCCGCCCGGCATGGCGATGCCCTCCTGTTCGAGCCGCATCCGCTGCACCATGCCGCCACCGGAGCCGCCGGTCCGCAGGCTGACGCGTCCCTGCGCATTGACCACGCGATGCCACGGCACGGACGCATCGATGTCGAGCGCGCTCAGCGCGTAACCGACCTGGCGGGCATGTCCCGGGAATCCTGCAAGCGCCGCGACCTGGCCGTATGTCGCCACGCGTCCGCGCGGGATGCGGCGGACGACGGCGAACACCTCCGCGTGCGTCACGCCACCGGATTCCCGCGCTTCCAGACGATGTAGTCGGTGGCCACCGGCTCGCCGCCGGCGGCACGCACGGCGGCGGCAACCTGGCCGCGATGATACTGGGCGTGCATTCCCACGTGGACGACGATGTCACCGACGCGCGAGTCGAAGGTGTCGCCCTTGCTGTTGACATAGCGAACGACGCGCTCGAGGTCGGTCTCGCTGGATGCCTCGAGCAGCCGGTCGAACGCGTCGTGATTGATCTTCAGCAGCTCCAGGCACGCGCCGATGTCGAGCGCCGGCCACACGGCGACGCGCGGTTCGGTGCCGGCGATGCGCGACAGCCACCCGTGCTCCGACCCGGCGATGTGCCCGATCCATCGGAGAGCCTCCCCGTGTCCGTGCTCGAGGGTGTGGTAGCTCTCGACGGTGCGTCGGTCGGCCCAGCGAAGATGCGCGACGAGGGACTGGAGCGGGGGGAGCATGGGCGAGAGGCGAGAGGCGAGAGGCGAGAGGCGAGAGGCGAGAGGCGAGAGGCGAGAGGCGAACGCGGGCCCAGAAGTTACGGAATACGGGCCGTCGCCGGCGGGCTGTCGCGCTGCAGGCGTGCGGCCACCACCTCGGCGCGTTCCATCACCCTCAGGACGTTCTCGCCAGCGAGCTTGCGAAGGTCGGGCTCGCGCCAGCCGCGGCGTGAGAGCTCCGCGAACAGGCGCGGGTAGTCGGCGACGCTCGACAGCCCGTCAGGCGTGTCGTCGATGCCGTCGAAGTCGCCGCCGATGCCAACGTGATCGATCCCGGCTACGCGTCGCACGTGCTCGATGTGGTCGGCCACCTGGGCGAGCGTCGAACGCGGAGCAGGGTGGGCAGTGCGCCACTGATCCAGGCCGCGCCGGATGGCTGCGGTGTCCTGGCCGAAGCGCGCGCGAAGTGAAGCGCGCTCACGCCCCGATGCGGCGGACCACTCCACGATCGCGGCGCTGATGAAGCCAGGCACGAACGTTACCATCACGACGCCGCCATTCTGTGGCAATCGCGCGAGGATGGAATCGGGAACGTTACGCGGCACGTCGGTGAGCGCGCGGGCCGAGGAGTGCGAGAAGATGACTGGTGCCAGGCTCACGGTCAGGGCGTCGCTCATCGCGCCCGGGGAAACGTGCGAGAGGTCCACCAGCATGCCGAGGCGGTTCATCTCGCGCACGACCTCCTCGCCGAAGGCGGTGAGGCCGCCATGGCGCTCGGTGTCGCTCGCGGCATCGGCCCAGTCGAGCGTCACGTTGTGCGTCAGCGTCATGTAGCGGGCGCCGAGGTCGCGGTAGGTGCGCAGGAGCGCGATCGAGTTCTCGATGACGTGCCCCCCCTCCATGCCGATCAGCGAGGCGATGCGGCCGCGGCGGAAGGCGCGCCGCACATCGGCGGCGGACCACGCAAATTCGAGTCGCGGGTACTTCGCGATCACCTGGCGGGCGATGTCGATCTGCTCGAGCTGCACCCGCGCGTACCCCGAGTCGGCGAAGTCACCCGGCACGTAGACCGACCAGAACTGCGCCCCGACGCGCCCCGAGTCGAGGCGGGCGAGGTCGGTGTGCCCGGCGGTGGGCCGGTTCAGGTCGTAGGTGTGGACGTTGCGCGGATTCGCGCGCTGGCGCCTGATCTCCCACGGCAGGTCATTGTGGCCGTCGATCAGCGGGGTGGACCGCAGCACGCGGTGCGCACGGGCGAAATCGGCGGCGGACGGCTCGGGAGACGGAGCCTGGCCGGCCGACGGGGACGCGGCTGCCGCGACGACCGCGGCAGCGAGGCAGAGGGAGCGATAGGGGCGCATGCCCCTATTCTAGCCCCCTTCGCCCAGATGCACGAGCAGCTGGACGGCGGCGGTCTTCTCGCCGTCCACGTGGAGGAGGAAGGTGTAACGCCCCGCGGCCTCCACCTGGAAGAGGTCGAACTGCATTGGCAGGTCCACGGCGACGGATTCGAGTGCGGCCGGGGCTGGGGGCAGCGAGATCTCGCCTCCCGGGCGGGCAAGCTCGACTCCGTCGGGGCCCGTGATCACCACCTCGACCGTGTGCGCGCGCCCCGTCTCGTCGGCGGTAAAGAGGATGCGTCCCGCGAACGCCAGCCGCGGCAGGGTGAACGGCAGCGCGGGAACGTTGAGGTGGTTGAAGACCCCGATCAGCGACGGCCGGCCGTCCTGGGCAAGGATGATCTGGTCGCAGAGCGTGACGTACTGGACGTGCATTTGCCGACTTCCTCGGTTGATATGATGCCGCGGATGGGATGCCGCGGACTCGATCGTAAGCTAATGTCTCGTTTGTATCGGCTGGCGGCGCGCAGGCTCAAAGGGGACACGGATCCGGG
>JACDHQ010000377.1 GCA_013820975.1 Gemmatimonadaceae bacterium | reverse complement strand
ATGCAGAGCTGCTGATGCGCCTGCGGTAACGGCCGGTTTCGCAGGTGTGCTCCAGCCTTCACCGCATCCCCCCCTGCCGCACGCCGCCTGGCACCTTACGCCGCCGACGTCTACCCGTCTTCCACGCGCCCCTGCACCACTCGCAGCCGCTCCGGCGTGTGCCGGCTGAAGTCGAGTGGCCACGGGCCGGTCGCGCCGTGGTCGAGCCGCACCCGTTCGACGCTTTCCAGAGACAGCGGTGTGTCCGCCTGGACAATGCCTGCGCCGCTCACCCGGTAGACCCAGGTGTGGCGGTCGGCGGCGCCAGTAAGCACGGTGAATGTCTCGCCCTCGATGATCATGGCCGCGCGCTCGTCGAGTCCGATTCCGACGATGGTGTCGCGCTGCAGTAGTTGCCGGCCGCGGGCGAGAAAGGTAAGCATCCGACCTTCCCGTGTACGCTGCATGAAGTGTGTGTCGACCAGCGTGCCCGCGAGTTCCGGCTGGCCGAAAGGTGAGCGCATCACGGTCACACTGGCGTGGAACGGGTTGGCGAGCGCCTGGTCGGAGGTGGCGCTGGCCGCACGGGCATCGTACGCCACCTCGCTGATGGACATTGCGCCCGCACTGGTGCCGCCGATCGCCGCGCCCCGCGCGGCAGTGGTGCGCAGCGAGTCATGCAGAGTGGTCGGCCACTGGCCGAGGTAGTTCCACTGATCGCCGCCTGTGAGCCAGACCGCCTCGGCGCGCGCGACGTGACATAATAGTGCAGGGTGGCTGCCCGTCGTGGCCACGTCCAGCCGGATGGTACCGACCCACGATGGTGCGGGCGAGGCGCTGACGCCACTGGCGAAATAGCTGTTGTAGCTGGTGGTGCTGCCAGTCGCGCGAAGCACGAGTACGTCGCCGCCGACCGCCCCTTCGACGAACGCGCGCGACGCCGCATCCACCTCGGCTGCGCCACCCATGATGACGACTCGGCGGCGCGGTGTGACGCTGCGAACGTCGAACGAGCCGATGCCGTCGAGCACTGCACCTGCCGGCAGGGTACCGCATGCGGCTGACGCCGGCGCAGTCGCAGGCGGGTCCGGCTCCGGCCCTGTCGCGGTAGCGGCCGCGCAGGCCGCAGTAGCAACTACGCTGGCTAACAGAAGCCCTGGGAAAACCAGCCGCGAGCCGTTGCGGCGATGTCGCTCCGACATCCGCACCATTCCACCTCCGGTGTGAGCAGTGCTCCAGTGCATTGCCAGGACCGCGAACGCACGGTCCGGGGTGCGTCTTTCGCAAGCAGGCACTCGCCTGCCGCTTCAAGATCATGCGGGAACGCTCACGGCCGCAACCATTGCCGACCCCACACTGCAGCGCGATCTTGCACGCATGCGATACGCCACCATGCTGTACCTCGTCCTGCTCACGCTTCTGCCGTCCGCACGTGCGGAGGCCCAGGCCGACGTGCGCGCGCGTCTGGCCCTCTCGTACCTGCAGCTCGAGCTGGCACTTGCGCAGGCGCCGGAACTACCACCGGCCGAACGCACGCGGATCAATCGCGAGTTCGACCGCACGACGCTCCTCTTCTTTGGCGGCAACATCGAGGCTGCTCTCGCCGTTATCGACTCGCTCGTAGAGAGTGTCGCGCCCGCGGGCACGGCCGGCCCCACGTCGCTCGACGCGCGGGCACGCACGCAGCTCGAGGCGCTCGACGGCATGCGCCAGAGAGCGACGATCGGCGGCCGCGACGTCGCGTATCTGATCCGGCTGCCCCATCCTCCGTCTACTTCGGACATGCCGAGCGGGCCAGGCACGCCCGAACGCGGCTGGCCGGTCGTGGTCGCCGTTCACGGCGCCGGCGGCGACGAGCGGATGTTCTTCGGCGGCTACGGCGCCGGCCGCATCCGATCGCTCGCCGACTCGCTGGGCATCGCGCTCATCACGCCGGCGGCACCGCTGACATCTGCGGAGCTCTTTGCACTCGTCGACACACTCGCGACGCAGTACCCGCTGGACCCGGCGAGTGTCGCGCTGCTCGGCCACTCCATGGGCGCCGGAATAGTGGCGCGAGCGGCAGCCGACCGGCCGGAGCGTACGCGTGCCGTGGCATGCATCGCCGGCAGCTGTGCTGCAGCGCGCGCCGCCGGCGCCGGCGTACCGGTGAAGGTGGTGGCCGGCGCGCTAGATCCCCTCGTCCAGGTTGCGACGCTCGAGCAGCAGACCGCTGCGCTGCGCGAGGGAGAACGAACCGTGGAGTTCCGGCGACTCGAGACGGAAGGGCATACGCTGGTCGTCGGCGAGGCGCTGCCGGACGTCATGCGCTGGCTGCGGGCACAGCTGTGAATCATTGATTTTCGGTGATGTGGTGCAACCATGACACGGAAGGCGGCATGTCACGTCTGACCCTGATTGCAGCTGCGGCAGTGTGCCTCGGCGGCTGCTCGCCCCGCTCTGCCGGTCCGGAACCGGCGCCCGCCGGAACCCGTGACGTGCCGCACGCGCTGCCACCGGGCACCATCACCGACTGGCGTGCTGCGCCGCCGGCCGGGTACGCCGCCGACGCCAACCGCACGAACCTGCCGGCCGGTGCGGCGATGGAGTTCCATGACCTGAGAATTCGCGTCGAGTCCATCGATACCGCGACGCGACCTGTCACTGCCATGCTGCGCCTCGATCGCGGAGGCAACTCCGACGTCCGCCGTGTCGACTCCGGTGCGGCATTCAACTGGGACGGGTATCACGTTGCAGTCGTATCGATCCCGCGACCCGGCGAGCTCGGCGGCGGCCTCGTCATGCTCGAGGTGGCGACGCTGGCATCACTGCCCGAGGTCGTCGCGCGCTCCGACGTTGCCGGACCGGCCGCATTTCGGGTGCGCGTCCCGCACAGGATCACCCACGTCACCCTGCATCACACCGGCTTCCCGGAGCCCCTGCGGCCCGAGGAGGATCCCGTCGTTCGCCTGCGGAACCTGCAGTCGTGGGGCGCCACTGACCGCAACTGGTGGGACGTGCCGTACCACTTCCTCATCGACCTCGAGGGCCGCGTCTACGAGGGCCGCGACTGGCGCTACAAGGGCGACACGAACACGACCTACGAGCCCGGCGGGCATTTCCTCATCTCCGTGATCGGCAACTACGAGATCCAGGAGCCGACCGCCGCCCAGGTGGAGACGATCGCAGACCTGATGGCGTGGGCCATCGACCGGTTCGACGTGCCGCTCGACCGCATTGGCGGGCACTACAACTACGCCACCACGGCGTGTCCCGGCGAGCGGTTCCGTGGGATGCTGGAGGATGGAACGTTCCGGCGGAAGGTGGAGGAGCGACTGGCTCGCCGCTGAGGATAGCGCCGGGCAGGGTGCGCGGCGGCCTCTGACGATCCCCTCGCCAGGAGCCGCAGGGGATGGCGCAGGAGGCGCCCCCCGGCTGCCAACAAATAGGCCTTCGCCCGCACCTACGAGGTCATCCCCCCTCACCTGCACCGACTACGGCGGCGACATGCGCGTCCTCGTCGTCCTGGTAGCGGTGCTCGTGCGGCAATTCCCACCCCAGCGGCGGGGGC
The DNA here is from genome assembly GCA_013820975.1 of Gemmatimonadaceae bacterium. Classification (GTDB taxonomy): domain Bacteria; phylum Gemmatimonadota; class Gemmatimonadetes; order Gemmatimonadales; family Gemmatimonadaceae; genus JACDHQ01. The sequence goes on along the minus strand of JACDHQ010000377.1, from coordinate 9 downwards.
GATCAACGT
>JACDHQ010000376.1 GCA_013820975.1 Gemmatimonadaceae bacterium | reverse complement strand
ACCCGCATCTCGCCTCTCGCCTCTCGCCTCTCGCCTCTCGCCTCTCGCCTCTCGCCTCTCGCATCTCGCATCTCGCATCTCACCATGACCTCCATCCGCTTCGCCACCCTCGCACTCCTGCTCACCGCGACGGCACTCGGCGCCCAGGACACCGCCCGCGCCAGCGCACGCCCGCGCACCCCGCCGAAGGATCCGATGCAGGAGGGGCTGCCCCTCAAGCCTGAGCGGACGCTCGAGTTCACCACGCGGGTGGGCCACTGGATGTCGGTGGACGTCTCGCCCGACGGCCAGCGGCTCGTCTTCGACCTGCTCGGCGACGTCTACACGATGCCGATCACCGGTGGGAAGGCGACGCCACTCACGCAGGGAATGGCCTTCGACGCGCAGCCGCGCTTCTCGCCCGACGGCAAGAAGGTCGTCTTCGTGTCGGATCGCGACGGCGGCTGGAACGTGTGGACGATGACGCTCGACAAGCGCGACACGGTGCAGATCTCGCGCGGGAAGACCAATAACTACGAGAGCCCGGAGTGGACGCCGGACGGTCGCTACATCGTCACGACGCGCAACAACAAGCTGCACCTCTTCCATAGTGGCGGCGGCACCGGTTCGGCGCTCGTCCGCCAGACCGTGGCACCCGGGCAGCCCGACGTGATCAGGCAGACGGGCGCCGCGATGACGCCCGACGGCCGCTTCGTGTGGTACGCGCAGCGCCGCGGCTCGTGGATCTACAACACGCCGATGAGCGACTACTCGCTCGCCGTGTACGACCGCGAGACCGGCCTGACGGCGACGCGTGCGCAGCGCTACGGCAGCGCCTTCCGCCCGACGATCTCGCCCGACGGCCGCTGGCTGGTGTACGGCACGCGCCATGTGGACACGACGCGCCTCCGCATCCGCGACCTCGAGAGCGGGGACGAGCGTTGGCTCGTGATGAACGCGCAGCGCGACGACTCCGAGTCGCGCGCGACGCTCGACGTGTATCCCGGCATGTCGTTCACTCCCGACTCGAAGTTCCTCATTGCGACGTGGGACGGCCGTCTCTGGCGGCAGCCGGTCGATGGCAGCGCCGCGACGGAGATCCTGTTCGAGGTGGATGTTCGCCAGGCGATGGGACCGCCTGTGCGCTTTCAGTACTCGATTCCCGATTCGTCCACCTTTGTGGTGAAGGCGATTCGCGACGCGGTGCCATCGCCGAACGGTGCGCGGCTGGCGTTTGCTGCGATGGGCCGCCTGTACGTCATGGACTATCCCAACGGTACGCCGCGGCGCCTCACGAATTCCACCGCGACGGAGCTCGAGCCGGCGTGGAGTCCCGACGGCCAGTGGATCACCTATGCCACGTGGGCGAACGAGGACGGCGGGCACCTGTACCGCGTCCGCGCCGATGGCCGCGGCACGCCCCAGCGGCTCACGACGCGCCGGGCGCTCTATCGCTCGCCGGCGTACGCCCTCAATGGCCGCCGCATCGTCGCGGTGCGCGGTCCGGCCCGCGCACTCGAGGAGTCGCTCGGAGCCAACCCGGGCGGATCCGAGGACTTCATCTGGATTCCCGCCATCGGTGGCGAGGCGAACTTCATCGCATTCACCGGTGGCCTCTCGTCGCCGCACTTCACCGCCGACACCACCCGCATCTTCGCCTATGGCGGCGGGCGTGGTCTCGTCTCGATGCGGTGGGACGGCACCGATCCCAAGACGCACGTCCGCGTCGTGGGGCCGCCGCCGCCGGGACCGCCGGCGCCTGGTGCGCCGGCGCAGGGACCGCCGGCCAGCCTCGTGCTGATGGCGCCCGAAGGGGACCAGGCACTCGCCCTCGTCAACAGTGACCTGTTCGTCGTCACCGTTCCGGTCCTCGGCGGCACCGAGCCGACGATCATGGTCGGCGGCGCCACGCCCGACGCAGCGACCTTCCCGTCGCGCCGCCTCACCGACATCGGCGGGCAGTTCCCCGCGTGGAGCTGGAATGCAAAGCGGGTGCACTGGTCGATCGGCAACGCACACGCCGTCTACGACCTCGACCTCGCGCAGGCGTACGACGACAGCGTGCGCGTCGCAACCCGGCAGCGCGCCGATTCGCTGCGCGGCCTCCCCGACTCCGTCCGCCGCGCCGAGACGCCGACGACGCCGGATTCGGCGGGGAACCGGGCGGGGTTCAAGCCGGTGGAAACGCGCGTCGCACTCACCGCGACCCGCGACATCCCGCGAGGTGTCGCAGTGCTCCGTGGCGGCCGCGCGATCACCATGAAGGGAAACGAGGTGATCGAGAACGCCGACATCCTCATTCGTGACAACCGGATCGTCGCCGTCGGGGCGCGCGGATCGGTCGACGTGCCGGCTGACGCGCGCGTCATCGACGTGTCCGGCCGCACCATCGTGCCGGGCTTCGTCGACACCCACGCCCACGTGTGGGCAAGCTGGGGTGTGCACCGCGACCAGCTCTGGATGTACGCGGCGAACCTCGCCTACGGCGTCACGACCGTGCGCGACCCGCAGACCGCCACCACCGATGTGCTCACCTACGAGGACCTCGTGAAGGCAGGCGAGGTGCTTGGCCCCCGCATCTATTCCACGGGACCGGGGGTCTTTGGATCCAACAACTTCCGCAACCTCGAGCACGTGCGGCAGGTGATGCGCCGCTACGCCGTCTACTACGATACGAAGACGATCAAGCAGTACGTCGCCGGCAACCGCGAGCAGCGGCAGTGGATCATCCAGGCGGCGCGCGAGCTGAGCCTGATGCCGACCACCGAAGGTTCGCTCGACATCAGGAAGGGCGTCACCGAGATGATCGACGGCTACTCGGGGCACGAGCACACGATTCCGACCTTTCCGATGTCGTCCGACCTGGTGCGCCTGATCGCCGAGTCGAAGAACGTGTACACACCGACGATCCTCGTCGCCTACGGCGGCCCGTGGGCCGAGAACTACTACTACGCCACCGAGAACGTGATCGGCGACCGCAAGCTGCGGCACTTCACGCCATGGGGCGAGCTCGAGGAGAAGGCGCTGCGCCGCGGCGGGTCGCCGGGTGCGGTGTCAACCGGTGCCGGAGCCGGCTGGTTCCACGAGTCGCAGCACGTCTTCCCGAAGATCGGCAAGCAGGTCGCCGACATCGTGGCGGCTGGGGGGGAGGTGGGCGTCGGCAGCCATGGCCAGCTCCAGGGACTGGGCTACCACTGGGAGCTCTGGTCGATGGCATCGGGCGGATTGTCGAACCACGATGCACTCCGCGCGGCGACCATCATGGGCGCCGATGCGATCGGCCTGAAGAACGAGATCGGCTCGATCGAGGCAGGCAAGCTCGCCGACCTCGTGATCCTCGACGCCAACCCGCTGGAGAACCTGCGCAACACCAACACCATCCGCTCGGTGATGCTGAACGGGCGGCTGTACGACGGCAACACGCTCAACCAGGTGTATCCGCGGGAGACGACGCAGCGATTTTACTGGAACGAGCAGTAGACAGTCCCGCTGGCAACCGGATTGCGAAGAAGGCGGCGCCATGTGCGCCGCCTTCTTCGTTGGTACTGCCGGCTGCATGGA
>JACDHQ010000375.1 GCA_013820975.1 Gemmatimonadaceae bacterium | reverse complement strand
CCTCGAGGAACGTGTGGCCGGGATCGAGCACGCTCTCGGGCGGATCGAGGTGCGAGCCCCGCAGCGGCTCGTCGACCAGCGCGACCGCATGCGGGCCAATGTCCTCGAGCTGACCCAGGGGGTTGGCGTCGATGAGCAGCGGATCGCCCAGGAAATAGCCATCCTCGCCGACCGGCTCGACGTGAACGAGGAGCTGTCGCGGTTCGCCTCCCACCTCGAGGCGTTCCGGCAGGGACTGCGGTCGGCGGACGGGGAGGGGGTCGGCAAGCGGCTGGGCTTCCTCCTCCAGGAGATGCTGCGCGAGGCCAACACGACCGGCAGCAAGGGCAACGACACGGCGATCGTCCGGGACGTGCTCCTCATCAAGGAGGAGATCGAACGGATCCGCGAACAGGTGGAGAACCTCGAGTGAACCCCTTCCCGATCATCCTGTCCGCCCCGTCCGGCGGTGGCAAGACGACGATCGCGCGCCAGCTGCTGCAGAGGCGGGACGACCTGGGATACTCGGTATCCTGCACCACCCGGAGCCCACGGAACAGCGAGGTTCACGGCACCGACTACTACTTCCTGTCGCTCACCGAGTTCATCGCCCAGCGCGAAAAGCAGGCGTTTGCCGAGGCGGCCGTGGTCCATGGCAACCTCTACGGCACCCTGAAGGTCGAGGTGAAGCGGGTGCTCTCGGCGGGACGCCATGTGATCATGGACATCGATGTCCAGGGGGCCAAGCAGTTCAAGCGTGCGTTCCCGGACTCCGTGACTATCTTTGTTCTACCGCCGTCCGGGGAAGTGCTCCTGGAGCGGCTCCGTGCCCGCCAGACGGAGGATCGCCAGCAGCTCATCTCGCGGCTCCAGTCGGCGCTGCTGGAGCTGCAGGCGATCGATGACTATGAGTATGTGGTCGTGAATGACGACCTCGAGCAGGCGATCCGGACGGTGTCGTCCATCGTCGATGCCGAGGTCGTGAGCCGAAATCGGGTCGCCGGGATGCGCCACTCCGTGGCCGCGATCATCGGCAAGCTCGAGCGCGAGATATCGAACCAGGAATCCTGAGGAAAGAGCATGCAGGTCTTTACCCCGGACGACATCACCAGCCAGACGCCGAACAAGTATCTCGGCGTGCTGATCGCGGCGAAGTATGCGCGGCTGCTGAACGAGTTCCCCCGCGACCGTTCCAGTTCGCGGGAGAAAAAGCTCACGACCCGTTCCCTCGAGGATCTCTCGTCGGGGGCGTTCGAGTACCGCGTCGTGCCGCGCAAGCGTCCCGGCGACAGCGCCTAACGTCCAGGGAGCTGCGGGCGCCGCACGCGGCGTACCGCCCCTCATGCGCCCGTTCGACGGCCGCCGGGTCCTGCTCGGAGTCACCGGTGGGATCGCCAGCTACAAGTCGGCTTGGCTCGCCCGCCTGCTCACGAAGGCGGGAGCCGAAGTGGACGTGGTGCTCACGCGCTCGTCGGCGGAGTTCATCGGCGCGACGACGTTCGAGGCGCTGACGGGCCGCGTCCCCCATTCCTCGCTGTTCGGGGCGGGCCACGCGCTCGATCACATCCGCCTCGCCCGCAGTGCCGATGCGATCGTCGTGGCGCCCGCGACCGCCGACTTCCTTGCGCGAGCCGTGCATGGCCAGGCCGACGACCTGCTGACGGCGTGCCTGCTTGCGACGGAAGCGCCGGTGCTGCTCGTTCCAGCAATGAACGACCGGATGTGGGCCCACCCGCAGGTGCAGCGGAACGTGGCGCACGCCCGCGAGCTCGGCTACGCAGTGCTCGACCCCGACGAAGGCATGCTGGCCGCTGGAGAAGGGAGCGGCCCGGGGCGGATGCCGGAGCCCGAGACGATCCTAGCCCACGTCGGACGCCAGCTCGACACGGGCGAGCCGTTCAATGGGCGACGCGTCGTCGTCACCGCCGGTCCGACGCGCGAGCCGCTCGACCCGGTGCGCTACCTGTCCAACCGGAGCAGCGGCAGGATGGGCGTTGCCATCGCGGCTGCTGCGTGGCGCCGGGGTGCGGACGTCCTGCTCATCGCCGGGCCGATGTCCGAACCGGCGCCGGTTGGCGTGGCGACGGTTCACGTGGAGACGACCGAGGAGATGGCGAGTGCGGTCCGCGCGGCGCTGGCCTCGGCAGACGCACTGATCATGGCCGCGGCACCGGCCGATTTTGCTGCCGCCAGCGTTGCCGAACACAAGATCAAGAAGGGGGATGGGGCGGGAAGCATCGCACTCACGCCAACCCCGGACATCCTGCGTTCCACGCGCGATGCGCGCCGCCCCGGCGCCGTCATCGTTGGCTTTGCGCTCGAGACGCGCGACGCGCTCGAGGCGGGCCGTGGAAAGCTTGCCGCGAAGGAGCTCGACATGGTGGTCGTGAACGATGCGACGGAGCCGGGCGCCGGCTTCTCGGTCTCGACCAACCGCGTGAGCTTCGTGCACGCCGGGGGGGACGACGAGCACCTCGAGCTGATGCCCAAGACGGAAGTGGCCGACGAGATCCTCGATCGTGTCGCGCGGCGGTGGCGTGAGCGCTGACGAGTCGCGCGAGCGGCTGCGGCGCTATCTCGAGCAGCGTCGGGAGCTGGGAGAGTCGGAGCTGCTGCTCGACTCGCTCGACGTCGGCGACGTGATGAAGCTGCTCGGCGCCGCGAGCGGGGCGAGCGGGGCGCGGGCGAAGCCGCCGCGCCCCATGACACCGCTGGGGGGACCGCCAGCAGCTGCTCCTGCCGGCAGCGAGTCCGCGCCGCCACCGGCCAGCGGCGGCGAACCGTTCGCGGCCGGTGGATCGAGCGACTGGCGTGCTGCGCTGCGCGCTACCGGCGCGACGCCCGATGCCGCGCAGAAGCCCGCCAAGCCGGTGACCCCGCGGCGGGCCTTTCCACCGCCTGCCGACGACGCACCGGCGCCACCGCCGGGTGACGCGCCGGCCGGGATCGTCGCCGCGGCGACACCGGAGGCGCTCATCCCGCCGTCGATCGCGGAGCTTCCTGACCTCGCCGCGATCGCGGCATCCGCCCGCGACTGCACGCGGTGTCCGCTGTATGCGACCGCACACAACGCCGTGCCCGGCGAGGGTAACCCCAACGCGGACTTGATGATCGTCGGCGAGGCGCCGGGCGCGACGGAGGACGAGACCGGGCGGCCGTTCGTCGGTGAATCAGGACAGCTCCTGACGAAGATCATCGAGGCGATTAACTTGAAGCGCGACGACGTCTTCATCGCCAACGTCATCAAGCACCGTCCGCCCGCGAACCGCAATCCGAAACCCGACGAGATCATCGCGTGCAGCCCGTACCTGCTGCGCCAGATCGAGCTCGTGCGACCGAAGGTGATCCTGACGGTGGGCAACTTCGCCGCGCAGACGCTGCTCGGGACGAAGGAGTCGCTCGGCAAGCTGCGTGGGCAGGTGCACCAGTATCACGGCGTGCCCCTCATCGTCACGTACCACCCGGCGGCTCTGCTCCGGAACCCCGCCTGGAAGCGTCCCACCTGGGAAGATGTCCAGCTCGCCCGTCGAGTACTCGATCGCGCCACCGGCGCGTGACCCTTACC
>JACDHQ010000374.1 GCA_013820975.1 Gemmatimonadaceae bacterium | reverse complement strand
CCCAGGGGTGGAATTACGACGCCTGGGTGAACGCCTTCTATCCGTCGGGGACGCGCGCCGCGGACTTCCTTACCGTCTATGCCCGTGCGTTCGACACGGTCGAGGTGGACTCGACGTTCTACGCGACGCCGCCGGTGAAGACCTTCCGGTCGTGGCGCACGCGCGTCGCGCAGCGGCCCGGCTTTGTCTTTGCGCTCAAGCTACCGCAGGAGATCACGCACGAGCTGCGATTCCGCGGCAATACGCCGGACGTGGCCGCCGAGTTCATCGAGCGCGCCCGTGAGCTTGGCCCCGCGCTCGGGCCAATCCTCATCCAGCTGGGTCCCGACTTCGGTCCCGACGAACTGCCAGCACTTGCGCAGTTCCTTCCGCTGCTTCCGGCCGACCTGCAGTTTGCCGTGGAGTTCCGCCAGCGCGGCTGGATCCACGATGGCGTGCTGGCGACGCTGAAGGAACACCGGGTGGCGCTCGCCCTTTCCGACGGCCGGTGGATCCCGCGCAAGCAGATGCTCGAGCTCGCGTCGCGACCGACGGGCGACTTCCTGTATGTGCGCCTGATGGGCCCCAACCGCGACATCGTTGACTATTCGCGGGTGCAGGTCGATCGTACCCGTGAGCTCGAACAGTGGGGAACGACCCTCCGCTCCATCGGGACGAGCGGGTTGCAGGCGTACGTGTACGTGAACAATCATTTCGCTGGCCACTCCCCGTCATCTGCCCGCGACCTGCAGCGGCTCCTCGGCCAGCGGCCGGTGGACCCCTCGCAGCTCGGCGAGCAGCTGACTCTCCTCTAGGCCCCGGCGCCATGGCGACCACCCTTGGACGTGCGACCGTCGCACGCTTTTCCCCCGCGGCCTCGGTCGAGGCCATCGACCGCGACGTCCGTGCGCCGTGGTACCTCACGGCGGTGCTCATCGCGGCAGCACTCACCTATGTCGGCGTGCTGTGGGACATCGCCTGGCACTCGACGATCGGGCGCGACACCTTCTGGTCGCCGCCGCATCTCTGCACCTACGCCTCCGGGCTGCTCGTCGGCATCGCGTGCGGCTGGATCGCGCTCAAGACGACCTTCGCCGGTACGCCGGAAGAGCGCGCGCGATCGGTCGGGCTCTGGGGGTTCCGCGCACCGCTCGGCGCGTGGATCTGTACCTGGGGTGCAATCGCATTGCTCACCAGCGCGCCGTTTGACGACTGGTGGCATGGCGCTTACGGCCTCGACGTGATGATCATCAGCCCGCCGCATACGCTGCTGAGCCTCGGCATGATCGCCATCGTGGGTGGCGCGCTGCTGATGGGCGTCGCGTGGCAGAACCGGGCCCCGGAGAGTGAGCGTAGGTCACTCGAGCGCTACGTCCTCGTCGCGATGGGCATCTTCCTCGGGATGGTCGCGCTGTACACGTACGAGTACAGCATCCGCATCTTCCATCACTCGGCGCGCTTCTACCAGGTGTCGGCGATCGGCTATCCGCTGGTGCTCGTCGCCGCCGCGCGCGTCTCCACCAGGCGGTGGCCCGCGACGACGGTGACTGCCGTCTACATGCTGTCCCGCCTCGTGATGGGATGGATGCTTCCACTGTTCGACGCCGCGCCGAAGCTCGGGCCCGTGTACAATCCGGTCACGCACATGATCCCGATGCAGTTTCCGCTGCTGCTCATCATCCCCGGCATCGGGATCGACCTGCTGATGCGCCGGCTCGGCCGCACGGCGACCCCGGCCCGCGACTGGGCCAATGCGCTGCTCTTCGGCGTGGTGTTCGTCGCACTCTTCGTGGCGGCACAGTGGCCGTTCGCGTCGTTCCTGCAGTCGCCGGCGGCGCGAAACCCGGTGTTCTGGAGCGACCTGTTCCCGTACGCGGTCCCCGCCGACACCTTCTCGCGGCGCTTCGAGTTCATCCCCGGATCCGGGGCGATGGCGCTCGCCACCGGCCTGCTGATCGCCATGGTCTGGGCGACGCTGTCGTCGCGCGCCGGGCTGGCATGGGGACGCTGGATGCGGCAGGTGCAGCGATGAGCCGCTTCCTTCGCTCGTTCATCATCGCCACGGTGCTCTTCGTGGGGACCACGGCGCACGTCGGCAGCCCGAACGCGATCTTCGATGGGAACGCAGGTGGATATCCGGTGCGCGTGGTCGTGCGTCCGCCCGAGGTCATCCCGGGAACCGCGGAGATTTCGGTGCGCATCCTCGACGGGGGTGCCGATGTGCAGCGGGTCGCGGTGCGCCCGGTGTTCTGGCGCACGGGGCGCCAGGGATCGCCCGCAGCCGACGATGCCGCGCGCGTGCCCGGACCCGACCATCTCTTCACCGGCAAGCTGTGGCTCATGTCCACGGGGGCATACAACATCGAAGTCGAAGTGTCGGGCCCCCGAGGCACGGGGACCGTCTCCGTTCCCGTGGTGGGAGCTCCGACTGCCGAGGTGAAGCTCGGCACCGGGCTCACGATCATGCTCGTGGTGCTGGGAGCGGTGCTGGTCGCCGGGCTCCTGTCGATCGTTCACGCCGCCGCCGGAGAGGCACTGTCACGCCCCGGCACGGATGTCCCGCAACCCGGACGCCGCCGCGCGCGCATTGCCACGGCGGTCGCCGTCCCGGTCGTGCTCGCGCTCACCGTCGGCGGGTGGAACTGGTGGCAGGCGGAGGCAGCGTCCTACCGGCGCACGCTGTACCGGTCGCTCGACACCCGCGCGATGGTCGTGGACTCCGGCATCGCCGGCGCAGGGCGGCAGCTCGCCTTCGTCATCACCGACTCGACGTGGACGCCGCAGCGCATGACGCCGCTGATCCCCGATCACGGCAAGATCATGCACATGTTCGTCATCGAGTCGTCCGCGCCGCGCGCCGCATTCGCGCACCTGCATCCCGAGCGCATCGACGACAGCACCTTCGTCACCTCGCTTCCTGCGCTCCCGCCGGGTGCGTATGACGTGTACGGCGACATCGTGCATGAGAGCGGCTTCACGCGGACCCTCGTCGGAACGGTGCGCGTCGACCGCTCCGATGCAACTGCGGCCCCGGGCCTCGACCCCGACGACTCGTGGCACCTCGCATCAGCAGAAGGGCTCGTGCGCACGCCGGACGGGCTTGCCGCCGCCGTCCCCGGTGGAGCGATCGTCTGGCTCGGCGGAGGCACGGAGGCGCTGCGAGCTGGGGCGGAGACGACGCTGCGATTCGCCCTGCGCGATGGCGCGGGGCAACCCCTGGGGATCGAGCCCTACATGGGGATGGGGGGCCACGCGGTCGTGCTGCGAGACGATGCATCGGTGTTCATTCACCTGCACCCGATGGGGACCGGTGCCATGGCCGCGCAGCAGGCGTTCGAGATGCGCGAGCGCGGTGACACGACCGAGGCAGGACGCCTCCGCATCCCGGCCGGTGGAGCCGATCCCGGAGCGGCCGGCTCTCATGCTGGGCACGGCGCCGGTTTGACATCGACGGTGAGCTTTCCCTACATGTTCCCGAAGGCGGGGCAGTACACCGTGTGGGTCCAGGTGAAGCACGCTGGCCGGGTGCTGACAGCGCAGTTCGACGCAGCGGTCGGCGGATAGGA
>JACDHQ010000373.1 GCA_013820975.1 Gemmatimonadaceae bacterium | reverse complement strand
CTCGCCGTGCTCATCCTGTACCTCATCACGCTGGCGCCGTCCACTGCGATGTGGGACACGAGCGAGTACATCGCGGCGGCGTACACGTTCGGACTGCCGCACCCGCCGGGCAATCCGCTGTTCGTGCTGATCGGCCGTGTCTTCTCGGTCATTCCCGTCTTCGGCCCTACGGTCGCGTATCGCATCAACGTGCTGGCCGCGGTGAGCAGCGCCATCTCGGCGGCGATGTGGTTCCTCGTCACCGAGCGCGTGCTCGTGTCGTGGCTGCCCGACAAGTGGATGCGGCTCCTCGGTGCCTCGCTCGCGACACTCATCGGCGCGACGGCATTCACGGTGTGGAACCAGTCGGTCGTGAACGAGAAGGTATACACGGTCTCGCTGCTCGGCATCGCCATCTGCTCGTGGCTGATGATCCGGTGGTCCGATGAGCCCGACGGTCCCGCGGCCGACCGGATCCTCGTGCTCGTGGCGTTCATCCTCGGGCTCGGGTACGCCAACCACATGGGTGGCATGCTCGCCGCGCCGGCTGCTGGCCTGGCGGTGCTCATCCGCCGGCCGCGGACGCTGCTGCGCTGGAAGCTGCTGCTGGCGTGCGTCGCCGCGCTGCTCTTCGGCATCACGCCGTTCGCCACGCAGCCGATCCGCGCGGCGCACCACCCGGCGATCAACGAGGGAGAACCGACCGCCTGCCGGGTCGAGCTGCGCGCCGATTGCACGTTCAGCGCGGGCACGTACGACGCGTTCATGTACAACTTCAATCGCGGGCAGTACGGCAAGCCCGAACTGACGCAGCGCCAGGCGCCGTTCAGCGCGCAGCTCGGCATGTGGTGGTACTACTTCAAGTGGCAGTGGCTGCGCGATGCGCACCGCGAGTCGCAGGGGCTGCAGAGCCTGCTCGCATCGGTGTTCTTCGTGCTCGGGCTCTTCGGCGGCTGGGTGCACTACAAACGAGACCGACAAAGCTTCTGGTATTTCGGCTCGCTGATGTTCACGATGTCGCTACTGCTGATCTACTACCTGAACTTCAAGTACGGAAACACGCAGGCGCCGGAGCTGGGGGATGCCGTGGACCGCGAGGTGCGCGACCGCGACTACTTCTACCTGTGGAGCTTCTCGGCGTGGGGCGTGTGGGCCGCGCTCGGGCTGGTGTTCCTGTGGGAGACGATCGCGTCCCTGCTCGGGACGAAGCGGGTGACGTACGGGCGTGAGTCGTTCGAGACGCCGGTGCGGCGCAGCTGGCTGGTGGCGGCGCCTATCCTGCTGATTGCGCTGATTCCGCTCTTCACCAACTGGAGCACGGCCTCGCGGCGGGGGCACACGTACACGCGAGACTTCGCGCACGACCTGCTCAACTCGGTCGAGCCGTATGGCGTGCTGATCACCGTGGGCGACAACGACACCTTCCCGCTCTGGTACGCGCAGGAGGTCGAGGGAATCCGCAAGGACGTCGTCGTGGCGAATACGTCGCTGCTCAATACCGACTGGTACGTGCGGCAGATGCTCCGCCGACCGGTGTACGAGTACGACCCGTCGAACCCCGCCAACGCGCCGCAGGTGTACGGCGGCCGGCAGTGGACCAAGCCGGCCGGCCCGCCGCTGCAGATGACGATGGACGAGGCCGATGCCATCCCCGCGTACACGGTGCTCGACCGCGCGATGGTCTTCCGCAAGGATGGGATCGAGGCGACGATCAGTCCCGAGCGCCTGCCGTCGATCCAGGGGGGCGGCCTCCTGCAGCGCTCCGACATTGCCGTGCTGCAGATGATCGCGCAGTCGTGGCCGGCGCGGCCGATCTACTTCAGCCGCACCTCCGGCGGGTACGCACGCCAGCTTGGCTTCGAGGCCAACACGCTCACCCAGGGGCTCGCGTCCAAGCTCATCGCCTCGCCGACGAGCGTGGGTAGCGACACCCTGTTCGTGCCCGGCGAGGGCTGGTTCGACGTCGCGCGCACGCGGGCGCTGTGGGACTCGGTGTTCGAGGGGCACCACTCGCTGGTGCGCCGCGGCGACTGGATTGACAGGCCGTCGGTCGGCATCCCATATCTATACATCGCCACCGGCGCCTCCCTCGCCGAGTCGCTCCGCGCGCAGGGAAAGGTGCCGGAGTCCAACGTGGTGATCGCCCTCTCGCGCCGTGTGGCCGAGGCCGTGCGGCTCGGCGACCTGTTCGCCGGGATGGATGCACTGGCCGAACCTGCGATTCCACTCGGGGATACGAAGAGCGAGTCACTCGCTACGCCTTGATCCCGGGTTGTGCCCGGGAGCCTTCCCATGCGATTGAGGGGTCAACGGAATGGAAGCGAACACCGGTCAGCAGGAGTCACCGAAGCGGTCGGGCAAGCGGCCGACACTGAGTGGTGTCGAGGTACGCTCCGATGACTTGTCCCCGATGCCCGGGCTCAACTTCGTGTCCACGGTGTTTCGGGTATCGGCTGTCGTCATCCTGTCGCTCGCCGCATGGCAGGTCCTGGATTGGTGGTCGGACCGCCCGCCCGGCGATGTCGGACTGTCGGTGCTCGTTGCCGATTCGATTCGCCTCATCGTCGTCTCCGCCCTGCTCTGGGCGGCGAGCAACCTCGCCAGCATCCTCATTCGGTCGCACTACGACCTGCGGGCGAGTCGTATCCTGCTCAGTCGCCAGACCTACGTGCTGCGCCAGATGGCCATCCAGAGTGGCGCGGTGTCTGAAGACGGCAAGGTGAGCGACCGGCGCAGTGGGTCGACCGACGAAATACCGATCGAAGAAGGCTGAGCCAGGGTGCGCCGACTAGCGCTTGCCGCGGGAGGCGCTGCGTCGCTCTTCGTCGCCGCCGCGGCGGCCGGAAGCGCGTTCGAGCCGGAGCAGGGGGTGGCCAATCCCATGCAGGGGCGTCCGCTCTACGTGCATCCCGCCACCGACGCACGGCGCCAGGCCGCCGCCTGGCAGAGATCCAGGCCCGATGATGCGGCCCGGATGCTCCGCATTGCGTCCCAACCGCATGCGATCTGGCTTGGGGAGTGGGATGGCGACGTGCGGCAAGTGACGGAGACACACTCGCGCAATGCCGAGGGTGCCCGGAGCCTGCCCGTCTTCGTCGCGTACAACATTCCGTATCGTGACTGCGGCCTGCATTCGCGCGGCGGTGCGCGCAACGGCTCCGAGTACCGCCGGTGGATCATCGGGCTGGCCCGCGGCCTCGGCGGACGGCCGGCCGTCGTCGTCCTCGAGCCGGACGCCATCGCCGCCATCGATTGCCTGCCTGCCCGCCTCGCCGATGAGCGATACGCGCTGATTGCGGAGGCGGCCTCGGTCCTCACCACGGCGGGTGCGATCGTCTATATCGATGCCGGGAACGCCAACTGGCAACAGCCCGGGGAAATTGCCCGCCGGCTCACGCGCGCCGGCATCGCATCGGCACAGGGCTTCGCACTCAACGTCTCCAATTTTCACGCGACCGACCCGAACGTGCAGTACGGCGCGCGGGTGAGCCAGCTGGTGGGCGGAAAGCACTACGTCATCGACACCAGTCGCAACGGCCGCGGTGCGCAGGTGGAGCGGGAATGGTG
>JACDHQ010000372.1 GCA_013820975.1 Gemmatimonadaceae bacterium | reverse complement strand
CGTCTGCTCATCGAGAGGCGCAGCGGCTCTTCGGGGAGCTGGTCGCCCTCGGCGTGCGGGAGACACAGCGACCGGCCGATGAAGTGGCGCTGCGCGTGGCCGCGAGTTGCCCGACGTTGACGAGCCTGCGTCGGGGCACCGTGCCGCGGCTCGGATGACGACGCAGTTCCGCGCGTTTGCCCGCGCGGTACTCGGGCTCGACGTGGCGACGCGCACGGGGATGCTCGCGTTTTTCGATGCGCTCGACGGCGTCCCGCTCGACGCCGCCGACGCGTCGCTCTGCGAGGCGTGCACGGGGCGGCCGTACGTCCATCGCCCGGACGGCTATCGGCAGGCGGTCCTCCAGGTGGGGCGACAGGCCGGGAAGAGCGAGGGGGCGGCCGCGCGGCTGGTGTACCGGGCCGTCACGGCGGTCCTGGCCGGTCGGCGCAACCGGGTGTTCGTCGGCGTGGCCCAGGACCATCGGGCCGGGATGCGCGCGTTGTTGGGACACGTCAAGCGCTGTGCCGAGCGCCCGCACGTCGCGCCGTACGTGGTGCGCGTGACGAGCGACGTGGTCGAGTTCACGGGGGGGAATACCATCCTCGTCCTGCCCTGCCGTCCTGCCGCGTCGCGAGGCTTGGAAGTGGATGAGGTGGTGCTCGATGAACTCGCGCACTTTCTCTCGACGGACGGCTACCCGCGGGATCGGGAAGTCTGGCGGGCGTTGTTGCCCACGTTGGGGATGACCGGCGGCAAACTGATTGCGCTGAGCAGTCCGCATCAGGCGTCGGGGCTGCTCTACGAGTTGCATCAGACGCACTACGGCAACGCGGCATCCGATCTGCTCTTCTGGAAAGCGTCGTCGGTGACGATGAACCCGCGCCTTTCCGCGTCGTTCGTGCAGCACCTGCGGGACGTCGATCCCGAGTCGGCCGAGGCGGAGATCGACGCGGAGTTCCTGCAGCGCACGACGACGCTGTTCGACCCTGGCGTGCTCGAGGCCTGCGTCGACCCTGGCGTGACGCAGCGGCCGCCGATGGCCGGCGTCGACTACGCGGCGTTCTGCGACGCGGCCAGCGGCACGGGCAAAGATGCGTTTACCGCCGCGATCGCGCACCACGAGCCGCCCGGCGTGTCGGTGCTCGACGCGCTGCTGGTTGTCCGGCCGCCGTTCAGCCCGGCGACCGCGATCGAGCTGGTCTGCGGGCTACTGCGGGAGTACCGCTGCACGGCGGTGACGGGCGACCGCTACGCGCCCGGGTTTGTGGCGGAGGCCTTCGCGCGCCAGGGCCTTATGTATCGGCCGAGCGACCGCGACCGGAGCGCCCTTTATGTGGAAGTGCTCCCGCGCGCGAACGCCGGCCAGGTGCGGCTGCTCGACCACCCGCAGCTGCTCAAGGAACTCCGCGGCCTCGAACGCCATCGCGGCGCGACGAAGGATCGAGTCGACCACCGGCGCGGCGCCCATGACGACGTGGCGAACAGCGCCTGCGGGGCGCTCGTGCTGGTGGGGCACGCGCCGCAGCCGTTCCAAGGCCACATCTTGCGGCTCGGCCGCGCGCATCGTCACGGCGGGGCACTCGATCAATCGCGCAGCCGGGCCCCGGTCGGCGGGTCGCCGCGATCGTTCACCACGGCTAATCTGAGGGATTTCTAAAATGGGCATCTCACGAACAGGGCCGGGCGGCGCGGTCCGCTTGCGGCTCGCGGTCGAAGGGCAGCGCGACGTCGACGTCAGCTTGGAGCGCTTCGGCGAATTGACGAAAGACTGGCGGCCGTTCTTCCGCGAGGATCTGGCGCCGAAGATCCTGGACGACGTGCAGCGGAACGTCGAGACGGAGGGCGGGTTCGTCGGACGCTGGGCGGCGCTGTCGCCCGAGTACCGGACGTGGAAGTCCCGGCACTACCCCGGGAAGCCGATCCTCGAACGGCGGGGCGCGTTGAAGGCGTCGCTGCAACCGGGCGGGCCGGGGGCCGTGTACCGCGACACGGACACCACGATGGAGCTCGGAACGTCTGTCTCCTACGCGCGCTTCCACCAACGCGGCACGCCCCGCATGCCACAGCGCCGGTTCTTGTTCCTTGTCTCGGAGCAGACCTACGGGCGGATGGTGCAGCGCTGGGCCCTGGCCCAGGGCCGGGCGGCCGGACTCGGGGCGGCCCTCCGGCGCGCGTCGCCCTCCGGCAGCGGGCTGTTGTAGGCCGATGTACGACGATCCGGGAGCGTCCACCGTCACCCGCGGACTGGAACTGCACGTGCTGCACGCCGAAGTCACGATGCTCTGCGAGCTGATCGAGGCGCGGGCCGCGGCGTTCGACTTCAGCGACGCGGGGCCATTGTTGTTCCGTCTGAGTGAGGCCCTCCGCGCGTATGGCCCGTACGCCGAGGCGGGCCTGACCCAGGTGCGTCACTACGAAATCTGCAGCCGCGCGCGCGCGGCGAGTTTGAACCTGTACATGCGGTGGAGTCCACGATCATGAGCGATGTTCTGATCCGGCTCAGTGGCGACAGCGCCGAGCTCCAGAAAGCCGTGGGCGATGCCCGCGGATCGGTCAAAAGCCTCGGCACGGACGTCGATCGCCTGAATCAACAGCCGGGGCCGGTGAACCTGGCGAAGGGGTTCGAGGCGGCGTCGGCGAAGGCGAAGGCCACCGAGGCGAGCCTGAAGGGCGTCGGCACCGCCAGCGCCCAGGCGTCGGCCGGCGTCACGTCCACCGGCACCGCGCTCGGCGGCTTGAACGCGGAGGCTGGGAAATCGCCGGGCCTCCTACAAGGCATCGGCTCGAGCGCGAAGATGATGGCCGGCGCGCTGGGGCTGGCGTTCTCGGTGGGCGCCATCACGCGGTTTGTCGTGGGTATCACGAAGAGCGCGAGCGAGATCGACGATTTGTCGAAGAAGGTCGGCGTCTCGCGCGAAGCGATACAGCGCTGGAAGTACGCCGCCGAACAGAGCGGCCAGTCGATTGAGACGATCGAGCGCGCCGTCAGCGTCATGAATATGAAGCTGGCGGACGGCGACAAGTCGACCGTCGCCGCACTGAAGAAGGCGGGCCTCTCGTTCGACGAGATCCGCCGCATGCGGCCGGAGGACGCCTTCAACGCGATCGTGCGGGCGATCGAGGACATCGAGGATCCGATGGCCCGCGCGGACGTCGCGGTCAAAATATTCGGCAAGACGGGGCAGGATCTGCTGCCGGCGATCGCGGATGGCTTCGCCGACACGGCGGCCGCCGCGAAAGTGATGAGCGACGAGACCATCCAGCGCCTCGACGCGGCCGGCGACGCGTGGGTCAAGCTGTCGAACACGGTCACGATCTACTCGGGCGAGATCCTTGGCGCGACCATGCGGACGATCGACCACGCGACGTCCAGCTGGTCGAACTTTTTCAAAACGATGGCGGCGGGGCTGCCGGGCGGGCTCGGCCAGGCCGCCGCCGCGTCGCTCGCGCGGGACATCGCGCTGGCCAAGATGGGCACGGCGCCCGCCGGGGATCCCCAGGCGGCCGAGGAGCGTCGCCGAGCGGCGGTCGCGGCGTCGATCGCCGCCGCGAAGGCCGCCGCCGAGGAAG
>JACDHQ010000027.1 GCA_013820975.1 Gemmatimonadaceae bacterium | reverse complement strand
GGCGGCTCGATCGCGATCGGCCATCCCTTCGGCGCGACGGGCGGCCGCATCCTGACGACACTCTGCAACGAGCTCGCGCGGCGCGGGGGCCAGTTCGGCCTGATGACCGTCTGTGCCGCCGGCGGTATGGGTCACGCCATGGTCGTGGAGCGCGCATGAACACCGCACCGCAGCCGCCGGGCGGCGCGTTCACCGTCACGCGTGACGTGGACATTGCCGTCGTGACGCTCGACATCCCGGGGCAGCCGCTCAACACGCTGAGCACCTCGCTCGCGGCCTCCTTCGGCACGGCGCTCGACGAGATCACGCGCAGCGGTGCGCGCGCGATCGTCCTCGTCAGCGGCAAGCCCGACAGCTTCATCGCCGGCGCCGACATCGAGCAGCTGCTCGGCGCCCGCACGGCGCAGGAGGCGGAGCGCATGAGCCGCGACGGACAGGCGTTCTTCGACCGGCTCGAGCAGTCGAAGCTGCCGGTCGTGGCGGCGATCCATGGCGCGTGCCTCGGCGGGGGGCTCGAGCTCGCCCTCGCCTGCGCGTGGCGCGTGGCAACCGATCACCCCAAGACGGTGCTCGCACTGCCCGAGGTGCAGCTCGGCCTGATTCCCGGGTCGGGAGGCACGCAGCGGCTGCCACGCCTCGTGGGACTGCAGCGCGCGCTCGACATGATCCTGACGGGCCGCAACATTCGCGCGAAGAAGGCGCTCGGCATGGGGCTCATCGACGACCTCGTGCATCCAGCAATACTGCGCGACGTGGCCGTCCGCCGCGCGCGTGAGCTCGCCGACGGGGCAAGGAAACCGAGCCGCACGGCGAAGGGGCGCGGCGCCGCTGGCGTGCTGCTCGAGGACAACCCGCTGGGCCGCCGCGTCGTGTTCCGCCAGGCGAAGGCGGGGGTGCTCGCGAAGACGCACGGCCACTATCCCGCGCCGCTCGCTGCGCTCGACGTCGTGCGCGCCGGCTACGACCGCGGGATGAGGCAGGGGCTCGAGGAGGAGGCACGCCAGTTCGGGGAGCTCACGCAGACCCCCGAGGCGAAGGAGCTCATGTTCCTCTTCTTCGCGACGACGTCGCTGAAGAAGGATGCGGGCGTGTCCGACCCGGCACCGAAGCCCCGCGACATCGAGCGACTCGGCATCCTCGGCGCCGGCTTCATGGGGGCCGGCATCGCGTCGGTCGCCGTGCAGCAGGGGACGATCGTGCGGCTCAAGGACACCGATCATGCGCGGGTGGGGAAGGGGCTCGCCTCCGTGCGCGCGGTGCTGCAGGAGCGGTTGAAGAAGAAGCAGCTGACCCGGGGCCAGGTGACCGACATGATGGTCCTGGCTGGGGGGAGCACCGACTATTCGGGCTTCGAGCAGGCCGACCTCGTGATCGAGGCCGTCTTCGAGGACCTCGCGCTCAAGCATCGCGTGCTGCGCGACGTGGAGCCCGCGCTCCGCGCCGACGCCGTGTACGCATCGAACACGAGCACGATCCCGATCGCCGAGATCGCAGCGGCCGCGACGCATCCGGAGCGCGTGCTCGGCATGCACTTCTTCTCGCCGGTGCACAAGATGCCGCTCCTCGAGGTGATCGCGACCGAGCGGACGAGCAAGGAAGCGATCGTGGACGCGGTGGCGTACGGACGGCGTCTCGGCAAGACGGTGATCGTCGTCAACGACGGCCCGGGCTTCTACACCACCCGCGCACTCGCCGCCTACCTCAACGAGGCGGGCAAGCTGCTCGACGAGGGCGCGAGCATCGGGTCGATCGACCGTGCGCTGACTGACTTCGGGTTCCCCGTCGGTCCGATCACGCTGATGGACGAGGTGGGCATCGACGTCGGCGGCAAGGTGGGGCTCGTCCTGTCACAGGCGTTCGGCACGCGGATGGCCCCGTCCGACGCGATGCGGAAGGTCGTCGAGAGCGGCCGGACCGGGCGGAAGGGGGGCAAGGGGTTCTACCTGTATGGCAGCAACGGAAAGAAGGGCGACGTGGACACGTCGATCTACGAGGTGATGGGAGGGCGGGAGCGGCGGGACATCGAGGCGAGCGAAGTCGTGGAGCGCTGCGTGCTCGCGATGGTGAACGAGGCGGCCAGGTGTCTCGAGGGGGGGATCCTGCGCTCGGCGCGTGACGGCGACATCGGCGCGGTGTTCGGCATCGGCTTCCCGCCCTTCCGCGGCGGGCCGTTCCGGTACATCGATTCCCAGGGTGCCGACGAGATCGTGGAGCGCCTCGAGGGGCTCAACGGGCGCTTCCCGCCCCGATTCGAGCCCGCCGAGCTGCTCGTCGAGATGGCACGTGCGCGCCGCCGCTTCTATCCCGCATCCGGCAAGCCGGTGGAGTGACCGTCCACCCGCCGGCGTGCCCTAGCCCCCTGCGGTCCCCGGCGGGTACTATTTCCGGATGCCCATGACCGCACCCGACGGGAGAGCCATGTTCCGAATCGTCCGTACCGCCGCCGCGATGCTCGCGGCGACTGCCATCCTCACCCCGTCCATCGCCCTCGCGCAGCGGCAGCAGCAGGTCGCGCCGGGACGGCTGAGCCTCGACCGGATCTTCCGCAGCGCCGACTTCCGCGCGGTCGCGGTGCCGAGCATCGCCTGGTCGGGCGCCGCAACATACGTGCAGGCCGTACCCAACGCCGCTGGCGGCACAGACCTCAACCGGGTCGATCCGCTCACCGGCGAGAGCACGCCGCTCGTGCGCGCCGATCAGCTGCTCGGCAACGACGACCGGCCGGCCGCCGCCGAAGACGTGACGCTCTCCGCGGACCGCCGGTTCGCGCTCGTGTTCCATACCACCGAGCGCGTGTGGCGCAGCAACACGCGCGGCTCGTACACGGTGGTCGACCTGCAGACGGGGCGCACGTTCCGCACGGCGAGCCGCCCCGGCGGCCAGATGTTCGCGAAGCTGTCGCCGGACGGGACACGCGTCGCCTTCGTCCGCGACAACGACCTCTGGGTCACCGAGCTCGCGACCGGTGCCGAGACGCGCCTGACGACCGACGGCAGCGAGACGATCATCAACGGCACCTCCGACTGGGTGTACGAGGAAGAGCTCGGGCTTCGCGATGCCTTCCGCTGGAGCCCCGATGGCACGCGCATCGCCTACTGGCGGTTCGACCAGTCCGCAGTGAAGCGCTTTCCACTGGTCGACGAGCTCACCCTGTATCCGACGATCACGTCGCTCCGCTACCCCAAGGCGGGCGAGACGAACAGCACCGTCCGCGTCGGCGTCGTGGCGGTGCGCAGCGGCGCAGCGACGACGTGGATGGACGTCGGCTCCGGCAACGACATCTACCTCGCCCGGATGGAATGGGCGGGCAATGACAGCGTGGTCGTGCAGCGCCTCCCACGGCTGCAGAACCGCATGGACGTGCTGATGGCGAGCGCCGCGACCGGGGGCAGTCGTCTCGTGTGGAGCGACACCGATTCGGCATATGTGGACCTCGCCGAGCTGCGCTGGATCGAGGACGGGCGTGCATTCCTGGCGCTCAGCGATCGAAGTGGGTGGCGGCAGCTCTACCGCGTGAGCCGCGATGGCCGCACCGTGCGGCAGCTGACCCGCGACGGCATGGACGTGCTCAGCGTGACGCATGTGGATGAGCGTGGCGGGATTGTCTACGTCAGCGCCGCGGCGCCGACGCCGATGGAGCGCAACATCTTTCGCTTCCGGCTCGATGGCCGCGCCGACGGGGCCCGCATCACGCCGGAGCGGGGATCGCACACGCTCAACGTCTCGCCCGACGGCCGCGTCGCGGTGCATACGCATTCGCGCATCGACCAGCCAACGACGGTGACGATCCGCAGCTTCCCGTCCATGGCCGTGCGGCGCACGGTGACCGACAACGGCGAGCTGCGGGCGCGGCTGGCGACCCTCGACGTGGCCGCACCCGGGTTCATGAAGGTCCCGATGCCCGACGGGACCCAGCTCGATGCGTATCGCATCGTCCCCCCGGGGTTCGACAGTACCCGCGCGCACCCCGTGCTGCTGTACGTGTATGGCGGACCGGCGGCGCCGCAGGTGAGCGACACGTGGGGCGGCACGCGGCAGCTCTGGTTCCGGATGCTGGCGCAGGAAGGCTACGTCGTGATGGCCGTGGACAATCGCGGCGCAGCGTGGCGCGGGCGTGACTTCCGCAAGGTGACGCAGGGCCGGCTCGGTGTGCTGGAGGCCGACGACCAGATCGACGTCGCACGGTGGCTGGGGAGCCGGTCGTGGGCGGACGCATCGCGGATCGGGATCTGGGGGTGGAGCTACGGCGGCTTCCTGTCGTCGAACGTGATGTTCCGCGGCGGCGACCTGTTCCGCGCCGGCATCGCCGTGGCACCGGTCACCGACTGGCGCTTCTACGACACGATCTACACCGAGCGCTTCATGCGCACGCCGCAGGAGAACGCGGCGGGGTACGACGCGGGGTCGCCGGTGACGCACGTCGCCGGGCTCACGGGGCGCTTCCTGCTGGTGCACGGCACGGGGGACGACAACGTGCACGCGCAGAACTCGCTCGTCCTTGCCGACCGGCTGGCCCGCGCCGGCAAGGTGTTCCAGATGCTGATGTATCCCAACCGCACGCACTCCATCAGCGAGGGCGGCATCACGCCGCAGCTGTACGAGTCGCTGACGCGGTTCATCCTCGACAACCTGTGACCGCCCCGATGCCACTCCTCTCCCGGCGGCACCGCGCCGCGATCCTCCTCGCCGGCACTTCGGCAGTCCTCGCCGCGGGATGCGGCCCGGGCGGCGCCCAGGGTGCGGCCGCCGCGGCGCGCGGCATCTACCGGCCGGACGTCACGGGCCTTCGCCCGCTCACCCGCGCCGAGCGCTCGAACTTCACCGAGACGTCGACGCCGCAGGACGTGCGCACGTTCCTCGACTCGCTGCAGGCACTCGACAGCGCGATCGTGATCGGCACCTTCGGGCGCTCGGCGGACGGGCAGGAGATTCCCTACGTCATCGCGTCGCGCCCGCTCGTGCGGACGCCGCTCGAGGCAAAGGCGCTCGACCGGCCGATCGTGTTCGTGCAGGGCGGCATCCACGGCGGCGAGGTGGAGGGGAAGGAGGCGCTGCTCTCGATCATCCGCGACCTCACGCGCCACCGCGGCTACAACGTCCTCGACACGATCATCCTCATCGCGGTACCGATGTACAATCCCGACGGCGCCGCGCAGCTCGGCCCGCAGGAGCGCAACCGCGCCGAGCAGAACGGGCCGGCCCGCATCGGCGAGCGCGCCAACGGGGATTCGCTCGACCTCAACCGCGACTACATCAAGGCCGAAGCCCCCGAGACCCGCGCGACGCTCGACTTCTTGGCGAAGTGGGATCCCGACGTCTTCGTGGACCTCCACACCACCAACGGCAGCTATCATGGCTATGCATTCACCTGGTCGCCGCCGCTGAATCCGGCAGCGCTGGTGGTGCAGGGGTGGGTGCGCGACACGGTGCTGCCCGAGCTCCGGCAGCGCATGCGGGTGCACCATCGCATCGAGAGCTTTCCCTACGGCAACTTCGTCTCGCAGGACTCGGTAGAGCGCGGCTGGTTCACGTACGATCACCGCCCCCGCTTCGGGACGAATTACGTGGGGCTGCGCGGCCGCGTTGCGGTGCTGTTCGAGGGCTACTCGCACGACGACTTCGCCCGCCGCGTGCGGACGGCGTACTCGTTCCTGTACGAGTTCCTCGACATGATGAGCGTGAATGCGCACGACGTGCTCGACATCGGCCGTGAGGCGGATCGCCGCGCCACCGGCTGGGGGACGCAGCCGTCGAGCGCCCCGCCGATCCCGATCCGCTCCGAGATGGGGCCGCCCTCGCGCCGCGAGGTGATGCTGGTCGAGAACCTCGAGCGGACGGGCGACAGCGTCCGCACCGAGGCGGGAATGCCCCCCGGCGTCCGGCGCGCCGGCACCCGCCGCGTGCCCGTGCCCATCCACGATCGCTTCACGCCGACGCTCCTTCGCCCGATGCCGTACGGATATGCGATCCCGGTCGAGTACGCCGACGTCATCACCCAGCTCGCCCGTCATGGCATCATCATGGAGCAGTTGCAGCAGCCGCTCCAGGCGGAGGTGGACCGCTTCATGGTCGATTCGCTCGTCCGCGACCCCCGCCGCTTCCAGAAGCACAACACCGTGCGCCTCGAGGGCACCTGGGGACGGGTGAGCTCGACGCTGCCCGCCGGCACGGTGCTCGTGCGCAGCGGGCAGCCGCGGTCGATCCTCGCGATGTACCTGCTCGAGCCCGAGAGCGACGACGGACTCGTCACCTGGAATGTGCTGGACCGCTACATCGCGGCGGGGACTAACTTTCCGATCGTCCGCCTCACGCAACCCGTCTCCGCCCCGCTGACTGTCCTCGATCGCTGATGCTGCGCAACACGCTGCTCTATCTCTCTGCCCAGCCACGGATCTTCCGGTTCGTCCGCAACAACCGGTTCGCGAGGGGGATGGCCCGCCGGTTCGTGGCCGGCGAGACCCTCGACGAGGCGCTCGACGCCGTCCGCGAGCTCAATGCCAAGGGAATCACCGGCACGCTCGACCTCCTCGGCGAGAGCGTCACCAACGAGCGGGAGGCCCGCGAGGCGCGCGACGAATACCTGCGCATGCTCGACCGCATCGACCAGCAGGGGCTCGACGCCAACGTCAGCCTGAAGCTCACCGCGATGGGACTCGACATCTCCGAGGACCTGTGCGCCGGCATCATGCACGAGGTCCTGGAGCGCGCGCAGCAGTACGGCACCTTCGTCCGCCTCGACATGGAGTCGAGCGAGTACACGGAACGCACGCTGCGCCTCTTCGAGGACCGGCTCTACCCGTCGTATCGCGAGCACGTCGGCATCGTGCTTCAGTCCTACCTCTACCGCACGATCGCCGACGTCGAGCGCGCTAACGCGCTCAACGTCCGCGTGCGCCTGTGCAAGGGCGCGTACAAGGAGCCTGCGAGCGTGGCATTCGCCGACAAGCACGACGTGGATGCCAACTTCGTGAAGTGCACGCAGTCGCTCATGCGCGACGGCAACTATCCCGGCATCGCGACGCACGACCCGGCGATGATCGATGCCGCCAGGCAGTTCGCGGAGGCCGAGGGGATCCCGCCCGACCGATTCGAGTTCCAGATGCTCTACGGCATCCGCCGCGACGTCCAGGAGGCGCTCGTGCGCGACGGCTATCGCATGCGCGTCTACATCCCGTACGGCACCCAGTGGTATCCCTACCTCATGCGCCGCCTGGCGGAGCGCCCCGCGAACATCGCGTTCATCACCGGCAACGTCGTTCGTGAAGCCGTCGGCCGCCGGCGCTAGCGTGGGACAGCCAGCATGATCCTGGGGGGCGCGCAGCACCAGCAGCCCGATCACTCCCGCGGCGACGCCAACACGCTCGGCGGCTATGCCGCGGTGCACGACCGCCCCGCCGCCTTCGAGGGTGCCGACGGCTTCTCGTACAGCGTCGAGATCCTCGCCGACGAGATCGCCGGGTCCCGGTGGGGCGCGTACCTCCTGTTCGTCAAGTGGTCGCGCATCGGCGCCTCGTCTCCGATGGGCCACCTCGAGTCGGAGTACATCGCGCAGGACGCGAGCGAGACAGCAGCAGTGCTCGCGGTGGGCCGCATGACGCTCACCGAGGTCACGACGGTGCTCGACGCCATGATCATCGCCCGCGAGGGCGGTGCGCCGGTCCGCCGGTGGTGGGACGCGATGCGGGCCGAGGACGGCGCGTGACACCGCCGGAAGGCACGGTCCTCGGCGGCACCGGCGGCGTGTGGCGCGTGCGGATGGACGACGGCGCCGACGTCGAGGCCTCGATCCGGGGCCGGCTGAAGAAGAGCGACTACGGGCGCCGCGAGGGCGGAGCGATGCGCCGCGACACCGTCGAGGCGGCCGACCGCGTGCTCAAGCTCGCCGTCGGCGACCGCGTCGCACTGGAGCGCGCCGAGGGCGACACCGCATGGGCGATCACCGCGATCCAGCCGCGCCGTTCCCAGCTCGCACGCCGTGCGCCCGGCGGCGGGCACGGCGAACGCATCGTCGCCGCGAACGTGGACCAGGTCGTCGTGGTGTTCGCGGCCGCGAAGCCCGAGCCCCATCCCCGCATGCTCGACCGGTTTCTCGTCATCGCCGAGGCCAATGAGCTCGCAGCACGCGTGGTGATCAACAAGGTCGAACTGGTGGGCGAAGCGGTCGTCCGCGCGCGCTTCGCCGCCTACGAGCAGGCCGGCTACCCGGTGCACTGCACGAGCGCCAAGGCAGGAATCGGCCTCGAAGCGCTGCGCGATACGCTCGCCGGCCGCGTGTCGGTGCTTACCGGGCCGTCCGGCGTCGGCAAGTCCTCGCTGGTGAACGCACTCTTTCCAGGGGTGGACCTGCGCGTCGGCGAGATCAGCGAGTCGGTGAACAAGGGGCGCCATACGACCGTCGGGGGCCATGCCCATCCCCTGCCCGACGCCGCAGGCGGATTCCTCATCGACACCCCAGGGCTGCGCGAAGTCGGAATGTGGAGCCTCCCGGTCGAGAGCCTCGACCGGTTCTTCCCCGAGCTGCGCCCCCACCTGGAGCAGTGCCGATTCGGCGATTGCGCCCATGATGCGGAGCCCGACTGCGCCGTGCGTACCGCAGTCGAGGCGGGTCAGGTGTCGGCAGAGCGGTACGACAGCTACCGCCGGCTGCGGACGGAACTCGAGGACGAGCCGCCGGTCTGGTGATACGGCTTCACCGTCGAAGCAGCGGATGGTCACCTC
Source organism: Gemmatimonadaceae bacterium (assembly GCA_013820975.1). Lineage (GTDB taxonomy): Bacteria > Gemmatimonadota > Gemmatimonadetes > Gemmatimonadales > Gemmatimonadaceae > JACDHQ01. The sequence goes on along the minus strand of JACDHQ010000027.1, from coordinate 2,502 downwards.
ACCAGGTGCCGAGCTCCCCGGCGACTTCGATCACCTTGCCAAGCTTCGCCGCCGCGTGGCGCCAGTTCTGCTCGACGGCGCGCTGCGTGGCGTCCGGATCGCCGGCTACCATCGCCGCGATGATCCGCTCATGCTCGCCACTGCTGCGGTCCACATCGGCGACGAGGAGGCTGATGTACATCCGGATGTAGCGCTCGGCTTGCGGCTGCACCGCGTCGTGCAGCGCCCGCAGGCGCGGCCCTGCACCGGCGGAGACGATCGCATCATGGAACTCCTCGTCCGACTCGTACAGCAGCGACTGCCCCGTGGTGTCGGTGCGCGCCGCTTCGCTGAACCGCTCGTTCGCCTGCTCCAGCTGCTGCACGAGCGCCTGCCTGGCAGCCGGCGCCAGCGATGCCGCAGCGTGGGCCGCGAGCCCCTCGACGGCGCCCAGGATGTTGAGCAGTTCGTGGACATCAGCGCGGGTGAGCGGCGCCACCGTGAGGCGGCTCTGCTGGGATTCCTCCGGCCCGATGACGTACCCCTCCTGGAGGAGCCGCTGCAGCGCCTCCCGCACCGGGGTGCGGCTGACTCCCAGTCGCTCGGCGACGTCGGTCTCGATGATGCGGCTTCCCGGCGCGAGCTGCGCCTGGACGATCAGCGTTCGGAGACGCGCGTACACCTGGTCGGGGCGGGAGCCGTGGCGGGTCTTCTTCGTGGCACTCATCAGATGGAGAATATAAGTGACGGCGCCAAGCTGGCGCTGTACATTGCTCGAGCTGTCGCGATAGAAAGGCTGTGGAGGGTTCTGCCTACTCGCAGGACGAGGCTCCTGGATGACTGACAACCAACGGTTCACGATGCTGCTCGCCGAGTTCCGGCGCGTCGGCGTCGATCCGGACACGTTCAGTGCCGTGCTCTCGATCACCCCCGATGAGGCGCTGCGCGTGCTGCACGACCTGGACGACGATGCAGGCCCGGCGGCGTTTCTTGCACGACTCCGGCGCGATCGCGGCGGGGATGCCCGTCCGCCTGCTGCGCACGACCACGACGTCGCCAACCCTGAATCGTGAAGCTCAAGGTCTTTCAGGAAACGAACATGCGCACCGACTGCGATGTCTGCGGTGTGCACTTCGACATGGTGAAGGGTGGCGTCTGCGACCACTGCCGCCGCGTGCTGTGCGCACGCCACCTCCACGGATCCTTCGCACGGCGCCTCCTCGTCGACCTCGGCGTCGCGCCGGTGTGCCTCGACTGTCGCCGCGGCCGACCGCCTACCGACGTGCCGTCGTGAACTGAAAGGGGACGACCAGCACCTGGCGCACTGCCTGACCGTTGCGCCGCCCGGGGACGAAGAGCGACACGGCGATGGCCCGCGTCACCGCACCAGCGAACAGGTCGTGCGTCGCCGAGAGGATGGTGATCGTCCCGGCAACGGGAGCACCCGTCGTGTCCACCACGAACTGCGCGACCACCGCCCCCGGCACCGAGAATGCCCGCAGCGAATCGGGGTACACCGGATTCACGAGTGTCGCCGTATCGACCGCCGCCGGTTCGTCCACCTCATCGGCATGGAAGACGGGGATCGGCGGCCCCGACGCCCCCGCCACCGGGCCCGACGTCACCGTATCGTCGTGCGGCCCGAGGCGCGACCAGATCACGATCGTGCCGCCGCAGTTGTCGCGTCCCATTGAAGTGCGAAACTCCGCCGGCACCGAGGCAACGCTAGGGTACACCTCGATCGCCGCGACGGTGAACGGCTGGATGATGTCGACGTCGAACTCCCCCGCGGGGGTCGACGCACCATCGATCCACACCATGGGCGCACAGCGCTGCCCGCGCAGCCGGAGCCGCGTCCCCCCCAGCCCCGACCCCGAGACCGACACACCCGGAATGCGCGCACGCAGCAGATCGGTCATCTGCGAGTTGTCGTGCGGTGCGATGTCGGCGCGGGTCAGGAAGTGACCGCCATACCGCTGGCGGCGCGTATAGAAGCCGCGCATCTGGCGCGAGTTGAACGTGTGTGGCGCGGCAATGACGACGGCCTGGAGGTCGCGCGCGATGGGCACGAGTGCGAACTCGGCCGGAACCGTCTCGCCGGCCTTCACCGTGCCGACCCAAGACGTCGCCCGGTAGCCGATTCGCCGGAGCTGGAGCACCGCGGCCCCCGCTGGCAGTGCCGCCAGGCGGAACCGGCCAACGCTGTCGCTGAGCACGCGGCCCGAGGTTCCGGTGATCTCTGCATAGGCGACGGGCGTTCCCGCGGTGTCGCGCACCACCCCCTGGATCGCTCCCGTCCCCGGCACGACCTGCGCGTGCACCGTGGCGGCGCCTCCGAAGAGGAAGCCGAGCAGGGCGAACGGGACGACGGCGGCAGTGAGCATGGCAGAGCCCTGACGAGGGAGACCGTGGGGCGGCGACGGACGAGCACCGCGCAATCCTTTCACCCTGTGTCCTACACCAGTCAATAGGCAGTAGGGAGTAGGGAGTCGGGAGTGGGGGCATCGCAGAACATCCGCAAGG
>JACDHQ010000371.1 GCA_013820975.1 Gemmatimonadaceae bacterium | reverse complement strand
CGCAGCACGCGCAGGTGCACGGTCGCCCGCGCATTCTCGGCGAACGAGCGCATCCAGTGATCGTAGATCCCGCTCGGCAACGGCCCTTCGTAGAAGACACGGCCGCCGAGGTCGAGGGCGCAGTGCGCGAGTGCATCGTCCATCGGGACCGTGCGGTCGCCGTAGCGCGCGGCCGTCTCGGGAAGCAGCGCGCGCACCGCGGCGCCCACGCAGATGGCGACGTCCTCGATGAGGTGGTGTCGCAGGTCGCCGCGCGCGTCCACCTCGAGGTCGAGCCCCGAGTAGCGCGCGAGCGCGGTGAGCATGTGGTCGAGGAACGGGACCGTGGTGTCCACCCGCGCGGTCCCCGTGCCCATCACGAGCGACACGCGGATGTCGGTCTCCGTCGTCTTCCTAATAACTGTGGGCATCAGGCGAACTCCTCGGCGACGGCGCGCGGGTCGAGCACGCCAGTGTACAGGGCCATTCCAATGACGGCGCCGGCGGCACCGCGGTGCTGCAGTGCGCGCAGGTCGTCCATGGTCGTGATGCCGCCGGATGCGATCACCGGAAAGCGGCACGACTCGGCGACACTCTCCATCAGCGGCAGGTCGGTGCCTTGCATCTTCCCCTCGCGGTGCACGGCGGTGACGAGCAGGCCGGCAAGCGGAAGGTCGTTGAGCTCCTCCACGACGTCGTCGATGTCGCGGCCGGTGGTCTTCGCCCATCCCTGCGTCACCACCCGCCGCTCGCGCACGTCGGCAGCGACGATGACCTGGCCGGGGTGCGACTCGGCAAGGTCTGCGATCCAATCGAAGTCATCGATCGCACGCGTGCCGACGACGACCCACTCGGCGCCGTCGTCCACCAGCTCGGTGAAGCGGTCGTCATCGCGCACGCCGCCGCCCACCTGCATCGGCGCTGCGGCGTCGGCGAGGATCCCGCGGATGACCGCGCGGTTGTTCCCACGGCCGGTCGCGGCATCGAGGTCAACTATGTGTACCCGCTGAAACCCGAATGCCACCCACTCGCGCACCACCTCGGCGGGATCGGGGCGCCGCACCTTCTCCTTGGTGTACTCGCCGCCGACGAGCTGCACGCACGCGCCCTCGCGAATGTCGACTGCCGGTATCGCGATCATCGCTCCCGTCCCGCGCGGCCAGCAGCCTGGCGCGCCTGTGTAAGGAATGTGCGTACGAGCCTCACGCCCGCCGCGCTGCTCTTCTCCGGATGAAACTGCACCCCCACCGCATTCCCCGCGCGAACTGCCGCGGCGTAGCGATCGCCCTCGTGCTCCGACCAGGCGACTATCACATCTGCCGACGCTGGCCGGCACACGAAGCTGTTCGCGAAGTATGCCTCGTCAAGCGGCGCGGCGGCGAACAGGGGATCGTCCTCCGCCTCCACGCTGTTCCAGCCAATCTGCGGCAGTCGCTTTGCGTCCAGGCGGGTCACATGACCGGGAATCACGCCGAGTCCGCGGCCGCCACCCTCCTCGCTCTCGTCGAAGAGGAGCTGCATGCCGAGGCAGATGCCGAGCGTCGGGAGCCCGCCGGCGATGGCGGCGCGCATCGGCTTGCGTGCGTCGCCGATCGCATCGGCCGCCGGCGCGAACGCCCCGACGCCGGGGAGCACCAGCACGTCGGCCGCGATCGCCGCCATCGGATCGGGCTCGATGCAGACGTCGAATCCCGGGCTCGACAGCGCCTTCACGAGCGAGTGGAGATTGCCGGCGCCGTAGTCGAACACGGCGACGCGGGTTGGCTTGTGGACGACGCTCTTGCCTCCGGCGCTCTTGCCTCCGGCGCTCTTGACTGCGGCGCCAGATCCCCGCCTGCTCGTGCCGCTGCTGCTCATGCGTCACCTCCGCCGAGTGCGCGGCGGAGTGCCGCGACGGCGGGCTCGAGCTCGGCCGCCGGGGCGACGGTGATTCGCAATGCCGAGCCGCGCGAGCGCTCGAGCGCCGGCGTGAATGCCGGGAGCCGGTCGAACGCCCGTACTCTGACCCCAGCGTCTGCCATGCGTGCGGCCACCTGCGCGGCATCGGCAACCGGCACGAAGACGAAGTTCGCCTCGGACGGCGCCGGGTCGAGCCCGAGCGCGCCCAGTTCGGTCGCCAGCCACTCCCGCGCGGCGACGGCATCGCCGATCCGCGCGGCGACCCACGCGGCATCATCACGCAGCGCCGCAACTGCCGCCCGCTCGGCCACCGCGTTCACGGTGTACGGACCGCGTGCCTTCTCCACCGCCTGCACGAGCGCCGGCGCGCCGACGCCATATCCCACGCGCAGCCCGGCGAGCCCGAACGCCTTGCTCAGCGTGCGGAGCACCAGCACGCGGTCGCTCGTGCACGCGAGCTCGATCGCATCGGATGCCGAGAAGTCGGCGTAGGCCTCGTCGATGATCACCAGCCCCGGTGCGCCGGCGATGACCTCATCCAGTGCGTCGCGGGTGATCGACGTGCCGGTGGGATTGTTCGGCGCGCAGAGGTACGTCACGCAGCCGGCCGCCTCCACCATCGCCCTGGCGTCGATGTCGTACGACGGCAGCAGCGGCACGCCGGCGGGAGCGAGCCCGTTCATGCGCCCGAACGGTGCCGCCATCACGAAGGTCGGATCGGCGAGCACCATCTGCCCGTCAGCCTGCGCAAAGGCGCGGATCGCCGGCTCGAGCACTCCGTCGGATCCGGCGCCGGTGACGATGTTCGACACGTCGATGCCGAGGTGCGTCGCGATCGCCCCCTTCAGCGCGTCGCCGTACGACGACGGATACCTCGTCAGCGCCGCGGGATCGAGATTGCGCAGCGCCGCCGCCGCCGCGGGGGGAATGCCCCAGCGATTCGTGTTGTCGCTCAGGTCGATGCGACACTCCACCTCGGCGCCCGGCGAGTAGGTGCGCAGCAGCTCGTAGCCGGCGCGTGGCTTCGGTGGTGATTTCACGCTTGTCCCTCCGCACCTGGACCGTCCGGAGACACTCCCGTCGACCTTTCGTCCCGGGGGCCTGCACTCGCCGCATGTGCCCGCGCCGCCGCCGCATGCCCCGGCAGCCCTTCCGCGTCAGCGAGCGTCCCGACGTCATCCGCCAGCCGCTGCGCCGCATCGCGATCGATGCGCTGATATGTCGTCCACCGGAAAAAGTCGAGCACCGACAGCCCCGAGTAGGATCGGGCCAGCCCGCCGGTCGGCAGCACGTGGTTGGCGCCGGTCATGTAGTCGCCGAACGCATTGGAAGAGGATGCACCCACGAACACGGTTCCTGCATTTCGAAGCGCGTCGAGGATTGGCTGTTCATCGCGAGCGATGACGATGACATGCTCCGCTGCGTAGTCGTTCGCAAAGGCAATTGCTTCCGCCGCCGAAGCTGCCACAAGTATCCCCCCTCGCCCCGCGAGCGATTCACGAATCACCGAACCGCGCGGCTGTGTCATCACATCATCATCGAGCGCCTTCTCCAGCCGCCGCACGAATGCATCAGTGCGATCCGTGTCCCCTTCGTCGTTCGCTATTTCCGTGCGGTCCGTGTCCATCGACCCCGGCGCATCACCACCAGCCCCCTCAGCGGTGGCCCTATCCGGATA
>JACDHQ010000370.1 GCA_013820975.1 Gemmatimonadaceae bacterium | reverse complement strand
CGAGCGCGATCCGCACGCCGTCCGGCCTGTTTGCGGTGCCCCGCGTCTACGGCCTGCGTGCCTGGGAGCTGCGCGACGTCGAAGCCGACGGCCTGTCGGTCGCGGCCGGCGCGGACACGATCGCCGCGCGCGTCGAGGTGCGCGATGGCTCCGGGCGCTTCCACGACTTCAGGATAGCGGCGGACCTGCCGTCCGACGGGCTGCTGGCCAATCCCTGCGGCAACCCGCCGGTGCCTGCCCCCGAGCAGGCGCAGCGCTATATGCCGCTGTTCTCGCTGCCGAGCAGGCCTGTCCCGCCGGGGTTCGCAGTCGTTCGCGCGCGGCTGCTCTACGAGGAAGACCGGCGGCCGGCGGCGTACGCCGCGCTCGAGGTCGTCGCCCGGCCAGGGGCGCAGCCCGTGCGCGGGATCGCCGACGAGCGTGGCGAGGTCCTCGTGCTGTTCCCCTATCCACCGCCGCTCGGGCTCTTCGGCTCGCCGCCTGCCGGCACGAAGCGGCCGCTTGCGCAGGCAACGTGGACGGTGACGCTGCAGGTCTTGGCGCCCACCGCCGAGGCGCCGGCGGACGGCCGGACGCCGGACCTATGCACGTTCCTTGACCAATCCCCGGCGACGCTCGTCACGACGACGTCACCCCCGGCGGAGATCGGCGAAGCGACGGTCCAGTACGGGCGCGAGCTCGTCCTGCGCTCGTCACAGGCGGACTCCGCGCTTCTCGTCCGCCCCTAAGGAGAGACCGCCATGCCCGAGTACCTCGCCCCAGGAGTCTTCATCGAGGAGGTGTCGTACCGCGCGAAGTCGATCGAGGGCGTCAGCACGACCACGACGGGGTTCATCGGCCCGACGCGCTACGGGCCGACCGATGTCGAGCCCGACATCGTCACGAGCCTCGTCGAGTACGAGCGCGTCTACGGCGACCGCCAGCCGCTGGAGTTCGGCGACCCGGCCGTCCCGATGGACAACTTCATGTGGCATGCGGCGCGCGCGTTCTTCGAGAACGGCGGCAAGCGCCTGTACGTCCAGCGGACGTTCAACCCGGGCGCCGCCAGCGGCTTCGCCAGCGCCCCGATCGGGGTCGGCAGCGACGGGCTCGTCGTCCGCTCGCGCTTTCCCGGGCGGGCCGGCACGCGTCGCGTACGCATCACGCTCGCGCTTGGGCCAAACGTGCTCGCGCTCGAGCCCGTTCCGGGCGCCCCGGGAACGACGCGCAACGTCGTACGGGGGCTGCAAGATCGCGACGTCGTGTGGATCAGTCAGGCGGCGCCCGTGCCGCCCGCGCCGCGCACCGGCGAGTTCTACCTCGCGACCTCCGCGGCCGGCCCAGCAGGCCTCGAGTGGACGTTCGGCAACGACGACGCCGTGCCGCCGGCGCTCGGGCTCGGCGACCTCGCCGCGGACGTCGACCCCGCGGTCTCCGCCCAGGTTCGCGTCGTCACCGCGACCGTCACGGTGATGCCGACCGAGGATGATGGCCTGACGCAGGTCTGGGGCGCCCTTGCGCTCGACCCCGGCCATCGCAGCTTCGGCTCGCCGGACTCGCTGCTGTACCAGTTCGACCCGACGCCGGACAACATCGCCTGGCGGCGCTCGATCCCGATCGTCATCGCCGCGGCCACCGACCCGAGCGACATCGGCGACGGGCTCGAGCTCCTGCGCGTCCTGCTCGGTCGGACGGCCGCGGGTGTGCTCACCGGCGCGAGCCCGACGGCGCTCGAGGACGCGCTGCGGGCGCTCGGGACGGCGGTGGAGCAGCGCTCGACGGCGCTGCTGCTCGACGGCGGCGACGACGGCGACCGCCCGACGGCCTCCGAGTACGAGGGCAACCCCGCGAGCATCGACGACAAGTCCGGGCTCAAGGCGTTCGAGGACCTCGAGGACATCTCGATCGTCGCGGCGCCGGGATCGACGTTCGGCTACGAGGACGACTACCGTGCGGACGCAGCGACGATCATCCAGCTCCTGATCTCGCACGCCGAGCGCATGCGCTACCGCATCGCGGTGCTCGACTCGGGCGACCTGCAGGACATCTCACAGGTACGCGCCATGCGCGCGAGGCTGGACTCCAAGCACGCCGCGATCTACTACCCGTGGGTGCGGGTCCTGGACCCGGTCTCACAGCAGGAGATCCACCTGCCGCCGAGCGGTTTCGTCGCCGGGATCTTCGCCCGCAACGACGTCGAACGCGCGGTCTACAAGGCGCCGGCGAACGAGGTCGTCACGCTCGCGCTGGGCTTCGAGCGGACGCTCAACAAGGCCCAGCAGGAGGTCCTCAACCCCGAGGGGGTCAACTGCCTGCGCTTCTTCGAAGGGCGCGGGAACCGCCTCTGGGGCGCGCGCACGATCAGCTCCGACCCGGAATGGAAGTACGTCAACCTGCGGCGCTACTTCGCCTACCTCGAGCGCTCGATCGACGTCGGCACGCAGTGGGCGGTCTTCGAGCCCAATGGGCCGTCGCTGTGGGCCAACGTGCGCCGCACGATCTCCGACTTCCTGCTCAACGAGTTCATGACCGGCGCCTTCGTCGGCGACAAGCCGGAGAAGTCCTACTTCGTCAAGTGCGACCGCTCCACGATGACCCAGAACGACCTCGACAACGGGCGGCTCGTCTGCCACGTCGGCGTCGCGGTCGTGAAGCCCGCCGAGTTCGTGATCTTCCGGATCGGCCAGTGGACGGCCGACGCCAAGAACTAGCTGCCAGAGGAGGAGAAGGTGCCCCCGAAACGTGACCGGCCGTACGCGCAGTTCAACTTCCTCGTCGACCTCAGAGGCGACGGGGACACGGCGTCAGTCGACGCCGGATTCCAGGAGTGCAGCAACCTCGGGATGGAGGTGACGGTCGCCGAGTACCGCGCCGGCAACGCCAAGCAGAACCACGTCATGAAGGTGACGCTGCTCAACAAGGCGACCGACGTCACGCTCAAGCGCGGCGTGATCGGCTCGTCGACGCTCTACGACTGGCTGCACCAGATCCGCAGCGGCGATCAGACCGCGCTGCGCACCGTCCGCGTCCATCTCATGAGCGAGGACCACGCCGAGACGGTGGCCACTTGGAGCATGCAGAACGCGCGGATCATCAAGTACGTCACCGGGCCGTTCAACGCGAAGGGTACCGACGTCGCGATGGAGGAGCTCACGCTTGCCTACGAGCGCATGGAGGCGGAGTTCTGACCATGGCGATCCCCGCCGTCAGCCGCCGCCTGCCCGGCGTCGCCTTCGAGGCGACGCTGCCGGCACCGGCACGGGTCCTTCCACGGATGGACATCGCCGGGTTCGTCGGCTTCGCCGCGGCGGGGCCGATCAACGTGCCGGTGGTGGTGGAGGACGGCGCGGAGTTCGCGGCGATCTTCGGCGAGGACGCGCCGCTGGCGTGGGACGCCGAGCGCGGCGAGCCGGCCTACGCACAGCTCGCGCCGGCGGTGCGTGCCTTCTTTCGCAACGGCGGCCGGCGCGCGTGGATCGTCCGCGTCGCGGCGAGCTCGGCGCAGCGCAGCCTGCTGCCCGTGCCGGGGCTCGTCGCACGCACCGCCACCGGCGAGCTCGAGCACGCCACGCTGCACGCC
>JACDHQ010000369.1 GCA_013820975.1 Gemmatimonadaceae bacterium | reverse complement strand
GCACTACTTCAGCCGCAACAACTACAATCGCGTCGCGCGGTTCCGCGGGATCGCGAACCGGGCGCTGGCGTACTGGGTGGTCTACAAGTCCTTCGACTTCCGCGCCTCGCCTCTCAGGTTCATCGCGTACAAGAACTACCTGCGATTCAAACGCTCGCGCCGCCGAACGAGCTAGGCGTGGCGACCACCAACCCCGACACGATCACCCGCGTCGCCTTCCTCACTCCGGAGTACCTGACGGAGGCACACGGGAGCGGCGGCATCGCGAACTACGTCGCGAAGATGGCCGCAGCGTTGACGTCTCACGGTGTTGAAGCGGAGGTCTTCGTACCGAGCAGCGATCCGGGCGTCGTGTCGTGGGACGGTATCCGAGTTGAACGCGTGCCGCGAGAACGTTCGATTGTGGCCCGTTCAGTCGCCCGCGTGCTCCGCCCCTTGGGAGGGAGCCGCACTGAACTCATCCTTCACCTACTCGACGCTCGCCGTCTCGCTCGGGCCCTCGCGCGGCGTCACTCCGAGCGCCCGTTCGATATCGTCCAGAGCTCGAACCACCACCTCACAGGCTTCTTCGTCCGCTCCGGTGCGGAGTTCCGGAACGTGATTCGGATCAGTGCGTCGCGACGCCTCTACGATCAGGCGACGGGGCTGCGCCACGGAGGTTTGTCTCGCCTTACGGAGTGGCTCGACGTTCGCACGATTCGACGCTCCGACGTGGCATACGCTCCAAGTAAACTCCTAGCCGATCACTTCAATGCCTCATACGGCACTGACCTACGGGTGTTGCGCCCGCCAATCGTTCTCGGTACGTACCCGACCTCGCCACCTCCTATGACGCTGCCGGAGCGCTATCTCATTCACTTCGGGTCCTTGGGGGCACGCAAAGGAACCGACGCCGTCGCTCGAGCGCTGCCGCTCGCATGGGCCCGTGACGAAAGCCTAGAAATGCTTTGGGCTGGACCGATCAAGGGGCCCTACCTGGCCGAGTTCCGCGCTGCGTGGGGCGCCGCGAGCAATCGCGTCACGGTTCTGGGTCCGCTCGACAAGGCGAGCATGTATACCGTGCTCCGCGGTGCCGTCGCCGCAGTTTTGCCTTCAACGATGGACAACCTGCCCAACACTGTGATCGAAAGTCTGGCTCTCGGAGTCCCCGTGATAGGCAGCGACGGCGCGAGCATCGACGAATTGGTCGAACACGGTCGGAGCGGCGCACTGGTACCCATCGGTGACGACGCCGCGCTCGCCGAAGCCATGCTCGACGCGTGGCAGGCGCGGGCACCCTGGATCGGTGCCGGCTTCGAGGTGCCGTCGGGCCTACTCGAGATGCGCCCCGATGAGGCCGTGCGCCGCTTCCTCTCGCTGGTCGCCCAGCCGTCGCGCGGCGCGGCATGAGTCGTAGCGCACTTCCTAGCCGTCCACTCCGGAGACTCCGGCGCATAGCCGCCGACCTCCGGACGCGCTATCTCCTGCGTCATGTTCTGCGTGCAACGACGTGGTGGCGACACGGACGCCGACACTCGGCGCCGCTCGATCCTTTCTTGGTGCTCTCGGTCGAGACGAAGACGGTTCGAACGTGGTGGGAGATGGAGCGGGACGACTTCATGCGCACGCGATTCACCTTTCAGGTGCGGGGCGGCGACTGGGACGTCGAGACGAAAGCCTTCACCGAGCACTTCGTCTCCGATTCAATACACTCACGATTCGTTCGTGGTGTGCCGTGGAGCGATACGCGGATCGCCGAGGTCGCGTTCGAGGGCATCCGGAGCGGCGACGGGCGCTGTAGGACCGCCGGTGACCTCGAAGAGCGACTCACCGGAATCGAACGGTTGTACGAGCACGTCGCGCGCAATGGGTACAAGGCGCAAGTCGAACTGGTCGCGAGCAACGACCACCCTCTCCGGAGGCATCGCCCCAGGCCACCGGAACTCGACGAGATCATCGTGGGCATCGGTCGAGATGGCGACTTCATCTTGATCGATGGCATCCACCGCTTCTCGGTCGCATCCGCGCTCGATGTGCCGAGCATTCCGGTGTGCGTGCTCGTACGCCATGCTGACTGGCAAGCGCGACGCGACCGCATCGCTCGTGATCCGAGTAGCGCTTCACCTCTCGAGGCCGCGCATCCCGATATGGCGGTACGCCTACCCCGCACACACGAGGGGCGCGTGGTGTCCTAGGTCTCCGACAGGTGCGCGAGGAGATGATCGGCCAGTCGGAGGGCGAGCGCCGTGAGCGTCAGCGTGGGGTTCACATATCCCCCGGTGGGAAAGACGGAGCTGCCCGCGACGTACAGGTTGTCGACGCTGTGGACACGACAATCTCGATCGACGACGCCCTGCGTCGGATCGTCACTCATGCGTGTCGTGCCCATATGATGGCTCCCGCCGTCCAAACCGTGCCAAGATTCAGGGTCCTCTCATAGCCACTCATCGAGTCGTAGCCGACCCTCACCGGAGATGCCGAGGTTACGACCGAGCGTCCGCGTCGCCTGGACGAGCGTACGCGTGTCGAAGTCGGTGAGGCGCCAATCGAGGCGCATGATGCGTTGCCCGAGTGCATCCAGTTCGTTACCGAGAGTGACGCGGCTGTCGGGATTGGGGGCCTGCTCGAGCTGGAAACGGACCGCGTATGCGACTACGTCGTCGCCATCTGGATGCGCTGACGTGGAAGGTGACGCACGAGGCGCGCGAGCGGCGTACGGGAGCGGACTTTCTCGCGTTCCTCAAGCGCCTCGCGCGCGCGTACCCCGAGGGCGAGGTGCACCTGATCCTGGACGACGTTTCGACCCACAAGACGCCCGACGTGAAGGCCTGGTTGGCGCGCCACAAGCGCTTCCGGTTCCACTTCACGCCCACCAGCGCGTCGTGGATGAACCAAAGCGAGACCTGATTCAGCATCCTCACTCGCCAAGCCATCCGACGCGGCAGCTTCCGGAACGTCGAGCACCTCTCCGCCACCATCGACGCGTTCACCCGCGAGTGGAACGACCGAGCGACACCGTTCGCGTGGGTGAAGACCGCCGACGAGATCCTAAAGAAAGCCACCAGAAAGACTAAAGAGAACTCCGGCGCGGGACACTAGGAACGCGCTCACGCCCGTATCCTTCGGCGCTCGGTACTTGCCTGGACGAGGGCCTCGAGCACGGACTGAAGGCCAAGCTGCCGTCGTACGGCGCACGCGCCCGAGCGGGTGAGTACGCTGCGCTGCAATCCGACTTCCGCAGATTCGTCGCTGACGACTTCGAGGCGGAACGCATCGTCGTCGTCGATGGATGGATGCTCTCCGAAACCATATCGGAGCTATGCGCAGTACCATACCTTCGTCGAGCGCAGATGATGCTCGTTCACGGACGTGGGCGCCGACCGCCGTGGCGCTCGCATAACTCGGGATGAGTGCGAACAGCGCCGCCTCATCGGCAGCGTCGACGTGGGCCAACAAGCTCTCGAACCGAGCGGCGAACGCCGCGGCGTCGTCCAGGGAAGGTACCTTCGACGACGCCGGAACCCGTACGAGGCGGGTGCCCGCGACGACGGCCGTCGCCGCGCCAGTTATGGCGTACATGAGGAATCG
>JACDHQ010000368.1 GCA_013820975.1 Gemmatimonadaceae bacterium | reverse complement strand
GGGGGCAGTCTGCGCATTGCCCGACACGACGGCGATCGCCTGCGGCGCGCCAGCCACGATCGTGATCGGCGCCGACAGGGTGGCTGCCAGCCCGATCGCGGAGAACGCGACCTGCACCTCGCCGACAGAACCGGTCAGCGCGAGGTCGGTGAACACGGCAGTGCCCGTCGCATCCGTCGTGACGGTGGTCGTGCCCACGAGCTCACGCATCGTGCTCGTCACCGCACTCATCCCACCCTTCTCCCCACCCTTCTCCCCACCCTTCTCCAGTGGGCCCACGCTGCCGCTCGGCGCATACACCGACGCGGTCACGGACACGCCCGGCTGCGCAACCGAGATCCCCCCGGCGTCGGTGATCCGCACGCTCAGCGGCGGCGACATCACCACACCAACTGCCGCGGTGGACGGCTGCGTGTTCATCTTGAGCTTGGCGGGCACCGGCGGCAGTGCGATGATCGTTGCGCCGAATGAGACCGAGGCGCCGCCGGCAAGCGTCGCCGTGATCGTGACGGCGGCCGGCATCACCGCGGGGTTGCCGAGGGTGAGGGTGTTCGACGCTTTCGCGTTCGCGTCGGTGACCGTCGCGGCCTGCGCGAGCGTCGCATTGGCCGTCGTGACCGCCCAGTTGACCTGCGCGCCCGGCACCGGGTTGCCGAGTGCATCGGCAACGGAAACGATGAGTGCCGAGCCCAGGAGCGATCCTTCATCCCCCGTCTGGCCGTTGCCGGAGACGATGGTGACCTGTGCGGCGGCGCCCAGCTGTGCGGTGGCAGTGAAGGTGGCGGTCGCCGACGTCCCGTCGAGCGTCGCCTTGACCGACTCGCCCGCGGGCACGTTGCCGACCGTGTAGGTCACCGATGCGTGGCCCGAGGCATCCGCGACCGACGCGGCGCTGGAGAGGATGCCGGTGCCCGACATCACCTGCCACGTCACTGTGGACCCGGCGACGGGGTTGCCGAAGGCATCCTTGACCTTCACCACGAGCGGCGCTGCGAGCGCGGTGCCGACGGGGGCAGTCTGCGCATTGCCCGAGAGCACGTCGAGCGCCGACGCAGCGGCGGGCGATGCGTCGGCAGCAATGGTGACGGCGCCGAGCGAACCGGAGATGGCGCGGTATTCGTAGCGGCCCACCGCGTTGCCGAGCTTGATTGCCGTGGATGCGCGCCCCTGGGCGTCGGTCGTCGCCGTCGCCGTCGCAACCGATCCCCCGCTGGTGACAGCGCTGAACGTGACGGTCTGCCCCGGGACGGGCAGCCCATCGGCCGCCTGTACCTCGATGGTGAACGGCTGGGCGAGCGCCGCGCCGGCAACACCCGCCTGCGCATCGCCGCCGATGATCGCAATCCGCACCGGCGGTGGCATGAGCCGGACCGTCGCGACGCCCGCGATGTTGAGCGGCGTGCGCGCGGTCACCTGCACCGATCCGCGAGGGCCGACCGGCGTGACCACGCCGGTCGCGCTGACCGTCGCCAGCGCGGTGTTGCTCGAGGACCAGAGGAGGATCGGCGCGTTGATCGTCGCGCCGGCTGCATCGAGCGCGACGGCCTGGAGGGACAGCGGCGTCGCGGTGGAGATCGCGGTGTCAGCCGGGGTGACGCGAATCGTCGCAGCGGTGGATCCCGGTCCGACGAATTGGATCTCGGTGTCCACCGTCACTGCGTTGTTGTTTCCCGCCCTGGCGATCACCCGCTGTTCGCCTCGGTAGAGCACCGTGCCCGCGGCGTCGAGGAACTCCATGAACGCCGTCAGCTCCTCCTCGAGTGAGCGGAGGAGCACGTCGGCCTCGAGCGTGACCGACGAGGCCCCCGGGGCAACCGCGATCGTGCGATTGAAGAGCTCATCGCCGTTGGAAGTGCGGCGGATGACGACGCGTACGGATGCGACTTCGATCCCCGCCTGTCGGAGGGCCGACGATGCCTCGAGCGCGCTTGCGGAGAACTGCGGCGCGAAGGCGAGGCGTGCCGGCATGCCGCCGCGGCTCGATGGCCCGGTGGGCGCATCGGCGCAGGTGGCGAGGGCGACCGCTGCAACGAGATAGGCGGTCGTGCGGCTGAGCGCGCGCGTGAAGTGGCGCATCGTTTTGGAAGGGAGAGGAGAGCGGCGCGAGCTCGGGAGAGGGCTCGCGCAGTCGTATCGATTTGAGCGGGAGGGAGCGGGCTGTGCTTGAGCGAGGAACGGTGAGAGGCGCAGGACCGGCCGTCTGTGACCTGCGGCACAGGTGCCAAGGTACAACTCTATAGGTAGTTCGAGGGAAGTAAACAGTTGGTTTCAGGGGGTTATCCACGCCAGAAACGAGTAGAAGGGCCGGTAGCATCGCCACCGGCCCTTCCATACCGTCGTTTCCTTCTTGCAGGGGTCGGCTAACCGCCAGTCCGGCAGCAGGTTAGAACCCTGCTGCCTCCACGCACGCGCGCTTGATGTCCTCGATCTGCGGGAGGATCGCATCCTCGAGCTGCGGCGCATACCCCACCCACGTGTCGGTGGACGCCACCCGCTTGACGGGCGCATCGAGCCACGGGAAGCAATCGTCCGCGATCCGGGCCGCGATCTCGGCGCCGTACCCCCACGAGATCGAGTCCTCGTAGACGACGACGGCCCGGCTGGTTTTCTTCACCGACTCGTAGACCATCTCCTGGTCCCACGGGGCGAGGGTCCGGAGGTCGATGACCTCCACCGACGGCCCGCCCGCCTCGGCGAGCTGGTTGGCCGCGGCGAACGCGCGCTGCACCGTCGCCCCGTAGGTGATCACCGTGACGTCGCTGCCCTCGCGGACGAGGCGCCCCTTGCCGAACGGGATCATGAAGTTCGGGCCCGGATACGCCGCCTTGTTGTACGTCTGGCGGTACAGATGCTTGTGCTCGAGGAAGATGACCGGATCCTCGCAGCGGATCGCCGTGCGCAGGAGGCCGTTGGCATCGAGCGCCGTGGACGGGCAGACCACGCGAAGCCCGGGGCAGTGCGTGAACAGCGACGCACCGGTCTGCGAGTGATAGATCGCGCCGCGGATGTAACCGCCGTACGTCGTGCGCACGACCACCGGCGATGCGAACTTGCCGTTCGAGCGCCAGCGCATCGTCGCCAGCTCGTCGCGCAACTGCATGTACGCCGGCCAGATGTAGTCGAAGAACTGAATCTCCACGACCGGCTTGAATCCGCGAAGGGCGAGGCCGATCGCGCGCCCGACGATGTTGGCCTCCGCAAGTGGCGAGTTGAAGACCCGCGTGCCGCCGAATTCCTTCTGCAGCCCGTGGGTCACCTTGAACACGCCCCCCTTGCCCTTGACCTTGCCGGCGTTCTCCTCGCGCGAGAGGTCGGCAACGTCCTCGCCGAACATCAGGATGCGCGGGTCGCGCCGCATCTCGTCGCGCATGCACGCGTTGAGGAGGTCCACCATCGTCGTCTCGTTCCCCGAGAACTGCGGGTCGTCCTCGGTGTCGAACTGCTCGCTGGTCGGATCGACGTCTTCCGAAAAGAGGTGCGTGTAGATCGTGTCGGCGCCCGGCTGCTCCTGCGACAGGGCATCGTCCGTCGCCGCCTGCACCTCGGCATCCACTTCCTCCAGGATGCGGGCGAGGTCGGC
>JACDHQ010000367.1 GCA_013820975.1 Gemmatimonadaceae bacterium | reverse complement strand
CCCTCGTCCCGTGCGACGATCATCTCGCGCATCGCGGTGATGCGGTCGCCCTCGAAGAACATGTGCTCGGTGCGACAGAGGCCGATCCCCTCGGCGCCGAACCCGCGCGCGATGCGAGCATCCTGCGGCGTATCGGCATTTGCGCGCACCTTGAGCCGGCGCACCTCGTCCGCCCACCCCATCAGGCGGGCGAACGCCTGGTAGGTAGGCGCCTCCGCGGCCGTGAGCGTACCCCGGACCACCTGGACGATGTCGCTCGGCGTGGTGGGCAGGTCGCCGCGGTACACGCGCCCGGTGCCGCCGTCGAGGGTGATCCACTCGCCTTCCTGCACGACGACGTCCTCGTCGCCCTGGATGGTGAAGCGGCGATGATCTGCATCCATGTGCAGTGACTTGACGCCGACGATCGCGCACTTGCCCATGCCGCGCGCGACGACCGCGGCGTGGCTGGTCATTCCGCCGCGTGCGGTGAGGATCGCACGGGCGGCAACCATGCCGTGAAAATCCTCGGGCGTCGTCTCCTCGCGAACGAGCACGACGCTCTCGCCCTGCGCCGCCCGCTGCTCCGCCGCATCGGCGTCGAACACCACGACCCCGCTCGCCGCCCCAGGACTGGCGGGGAGCCCGGTGGCGATCGCCGTGGCACGCACGCCCGGTTCGATGACCGGGTGGAGCAGCTGGTCGAGCTGGTCGGGGGGCACCCGCTGCACGGCCTCGCGCTGCTCGATCATCCCCTCGTCCACCATGTCGAGCGCCACGCGGACGGCGGCGGCTGCGGTCCGCTTGCCCGAACGCGTCTGCAGGAGGTAGAGCTTCCCGCGCTCGACGGTGAACTCGATGTCCTGCATCTCGCGGAAGTGCTGCTCGAGGCGGTTCTGCGTCTCGATCAGCTCCGTGTAGGCGCCGGGCAGCTTCTCGGCCATCTGGTCGATCGAGAGCGGGGTCCGGATGCCGGCGACGACGTCCTCACCCTGCGCGTTCACGAGGAACTCGCCGTAGAACTTCCGCTCGCCGGTCGAGGGATTCCGCGTGAACGCAACCCCGGTGCCGGAGTCGTCACCCATGTTCCCGAAGACCATCGCGACGACGTTCACGCCGGTGCCGAGCGACTCGGGGATGCCGTTCACGCGCCGGTAGTCGATCGCCTTCTTCAGGGTCCACGACTTCCACACCGCCTCGATCGCGCCCCACAGCTGGTGGACGGGATCCATCGGGAAGGACTCGCCCGTCACCTTGCGAACGAGCGACTTGTACTCCTCCACGAGGTTGCGCAGCGCCTCCTCGGACAGCTCCGAGTCGATCGTCGCGTCGGAGGTGACGCGCTTGGCGCTGAGCAGCTGCTCGAACGAATGGTGCGGCACGCCGAGCACGACATCGCCGTACATCTGAATGAAGCGACGGTACGAATCGTAGGCGAACCGCGCATTGCCGCTCTGGCGCGCGAGCCCGTGGACGGTGATGTCGTTGAGGCCGAGGTTGAGGATTGTCTCCATCATCCCCGGCATCGACACCGCGGCGCCCGAGCGCACCGACACGAGGAGCGGGTTTGCGGGATCGCCGAATCGCCGGCCTGTCGCGTCCTCGAGCCGCGCGAGGTGCACGCCCACCTCCTCGCGCAGCGCATCGGGGAAGGCGCCGTCACGGAGATACTCGACGCAGACGGGGCAGGCGATGGTGAACCCCGGCGGCACCGGGACGCCGAGGTTCGTCATCTCGGCGAGGTTGGCGCCCTTGCCACCGAGCAGCTGCTTCATGGCGCGATCGCCTTCCGCGCCGCCGGGACCGAAGAAGTAGACGCGCTTCATGTCAGCACCCGCATCCGAGCCGGAGCTTGTCCGGGTCTGCGGGGGGCGGTGTTGGGTAGTCACCGGAGAAGCAGGCATGGCAGAAACCCTCCGGGCCGCCCGGGACCGAACTGAGCATGCCCTCGAGCGAGATGTAGCCGAGCGAGTCCACGCCCAGGTGCCCGGCGATTTCAGGGATCGACAACTGCGCCGCGATGAGCTCATCCCGATTGGGGGTGTCGATGCCGTAGTAGCACGGCCCCGTGATCGGCGGAGAGCTTACCCGCATGTGCACTTCCCGGGCGCCGGCCCCGCGGATCAGCGCGACGAGCCCCCGGGTAGTGGTGCCGCGAACGATCGAATCATCAACCATCACCACGCGCTTGCCGTCTAGCACTTCCCGTACCGGATTGTACTTGACCTTGACCTTCGCATCCCGGCCCGCCTGCGTCGGCTGGATGAAGGTGCGGCCGACGTAATGGTTGCGGATGAGCGCGAGCTCGTATGGCAGTCCGCTCGTTTCCGCGAAGCCGAGCGCGGCCGAGTTCGACGAGTCAGGCACGCTGAACACGAGGTCGGCGCTCGGCGCCGGGTGCTCCACGGCGAGCCGGCGCCCGAGGGCCCGTCGCGCCCGATCGACCGACCCACCGAACACGTGGCTGTCGGGGCGCGCGAAGTACACGTGCTCGAAGACGCACCGATGGAGCACCTTGCGCTCGAGCGGGAAGCTCGAGTGCACGATGCCATCGGCCCCGATCGCGATCAGCTCACCCGGCTCCACCTCGCGGTCGAGCGTTGCACCGACGATGTCGAGGGCGCAGGTCTCGGAGGCGAAGAGCACGGCGTCGTCGAGGCGGCCCATCACGAGCGGGCGCCAGCCGCGCGGGTCGCGCGCGGCGAGCAGGGTGCCCCCGAGGGCCACGACGAGCGAGTAGGCACCGTCCACCCCCTGCAGTGCCTCGGCGAGCCGCTCGATCGGTGCCTCTGCCGTCGATCGGGCGAGCCGGTGCACGATGACCTCCGAATCCATCGTCGAGGCGAAGATCGACCCCTCCTCCTCGAGTGCGATGCGCAGTTCAGCGGCGTTCGTGAGGTTGCCGTTGTGCGCGAGCGAGATGTGGCCGCCGCGTGAGCGGACGAGCACTGGCTGCGCGTTCTCGATCGTCGAGCTGCCCGCCGTGCTGTAGCGGGTGTGCCCGAGCGCAATCGGCCCATGCGTGGTCGGCGCCGGCATGTCCGAGACGAGTCCCATCGACCGGATCGCCTGCGCCGTTCCCTCGCCATCGAGAGCAACGATGCCGAAACTCTCCTGCCCGCGGTGCTGCAGGGAGTACAGCCCGAGGTGAGTCAGGTGAACCGCGTCGGGATGGCCGTGAACGCCGAAGATGCCGCACATGAAATCGGGACTCGAGGGATGCTGCTAGTTGGGCCGTTCGAGGCCGGCCGCGGCGACCGCCGCAATACTGGCCGGCTGCGACATCGCCAGCGGAATGGCGTCGTGATACGCGGCCGCGAGACGGGCGAGCGGTGCCAGGATGCGCCGCGAACCCACGGAGATCTCGAGCGAACCACTGTCCTTCATCACCTGGCCAATCACGCGGGCAGGAACCCCGTGCGACGCCGCGAGCTGGAGCACGGCAGCGGCATCAGGGGTGGAAACGACCACGCGCCCCTGGGCCTCGCCGAACAGAAGTGCGCGAAGCGGCAGGCCCGGCCAGTGCGACAGGTCAACCTGCGCGCCGACGACGGCATCCCGCTGCATCATGCAGCACTCCGCGAGGGCAACGGCGAGCCCGCC
>JACDHQ010000026.1 GCA_013820975.1 Gemmatimonadaceae bacterium | reverse complement strand
GCGCTGGATCTCTTCGGCCGTGGGGCGCGGTATCGCGGTCCCATCGTCGAGCAGCACGGGCACGATCAGGTAGCGGTTGAGCGTGCGGAAGCGGCGGCGCCAGAGGTCGTACACCTGGTAGCGGCGCGACTCCATCAGCAGGAACATGACGTCGAAGGCCAGGGAGAGCAGCAGGACGACATGGGGTGCCCCCGCGGCGCTGAACGAGAATGTCAGCATGCCCGCCGTCGTCGCGGCGGCCCAGTTGGTCGTCGCATCCATGCGCTGCCGCCAGACATCGGCGTGGCTGACGACCGCGCGATAGAAATGCGCGATGAGCGGATGGGCGGCCTGGGACGCCGGCGAGGCCTCGGCCATGGGATTGGAGGAGTCGAGCATCGGAGAAGAGTGGCCCAGCGGGGCGGCTGCGTCCAGCACGACCCGGGAAGTCCGTGACCCCAGTCCCCTGCGGCGGCGGCTCGACTGCGATATACTCGCAGCGTGACACCCGACATCATCCTCACTCTCGCGATCACGCTCGCGGCGCTCGCGCTCTTCACGTGGAACCGGGTTCCAGTGGAGGTCGTGGCGCTGCTGGTCCTTGCGGCGCTGATCGTGACCGGGCTCGTGACGCCGCAGGAAGGTTTCAGCGGCTTTGCCAATGAGGCCACGGTGACGGTGGCGCTGCTGCTCGTCCTGTCGACGGGGCTGTTGCATACGGGAGCAGTCGATGCCCTCGGCCGGTTGATTGGCCGGCTGGCGGGGCGAAGCGAGATGCGGCTGCTCCTGGTGATCGTCGCGTTCGTCGTGCCGGTCAGCGCCGTGATGAACAACACGGCCGCGATCGCGGTACTCCTCCCCGTGGTGCTCGGGCTCTCACGGACGGCGAAAGTTGCGCCGTCGCGCCTGCTCATGCCGCTGTCGTTCGCTGGCCAGCTCGGCGGCACCCTGACCCTCATCGGCACGAGCACGAACCTGCTCGTCGCGGGGATCGCGCTCGATGCCGGACTCGGGCGAATCGGACTCTTCGACTTCACCGCACCGGCGCTCGTCCTCGCCGCGATCGGCGTCGCCTACCTCCTCACGTTCGGGCGATGGCTCACGCCGACCCGCGAGCCGCCCGCCGGGCTCCTGGAGAGCTACGAGATGAGGGAATACCTCACCGCGCTGCAGGTCGCCTCCGACGCACCGCTCGCCGGGCGCACGCTCGCCGAGTCACGGTTCGGGGATCGGTACGGGTTGCAGATCGTCGAGGTCCGGCGCGCGGGAGGCCTGCGGGTCGCGCTGCCGACCGGTGCGACGGTGGTGCAGGCTGACGACGTGCTGGTCGTCACCGGAAACGTGCCGGATATTGCGCGGATCGGGGAAGCGGAGCATCTGACAATCGTCGGCGTCCCGCCCCGGTTCGCCGCCGATGCAGACAAGCGCGGAGGCTCGGACCCTTTGCCGCTGGCGGAGCTGCTCGTGCCGATGGGGTCGTACTCCGTCGGTCGCACGGTGACCGAGCTCGACCTCCGCCGCCGCTACGGACTCAATGTCCTCGCGCTGCAGCGGCATGGCAGCGCAGTGCACGAATCGGTCGGTCGCGTCCGGCTCCAGTCGGGGGACCTGCTGCTCGCCCGGGGTGAGCCGGACGCGCTCCGTGCGCTGCACGACGACGGAACGCTCGCGCTCCTTGGCCCCGTGCAGCTCCCGGCGCGACGGCAGCGGAAGATGGTGTATGCCGCTGCGATCATGGCCGGCGTCGTCCTCCTGCCGGCACTCGGCGTCACCCCCATCGTCGTATCGGCGCTCCTCGGGGTGCTGGCGATGGTGCTGACGGGCTGCCTCACGCCGACGGAGGCCTACGATGGCATGGACTGGTCGGTGCTCGTGCTGCTCGGCGCGATCCTCCCCCTTGGCGGCGCGATTCGCGACAGCGGCACCGCCGCCTGGATCGCGACGATGCTGCTCGATGTCGTCGCGCCGTTGGGACCGCATGGCACGCTCGCGGCGGTGTATGTGCTCACGGTGGCGCTCACGTCAGTGATCAGCAACGCCGCCGCGGCACTCGTGGTCGTGCCGGTGGCGGTTGCGACGGCAGCGGGGCTCGAGATTTCGCCGATGCCGCTCGTCATCGCGGTCATGTTCGCCGCCTCGTGCTCGTTCATCACCCCCATCGGCTACCAGACCAACACGTTCATCTACGGGCCGGGCGGCTATCGGTTCAGCGACTTCGTGCGCGTCGGTGCGCCGCTGAACCTGGTGATGGCCGTCGCGACGACGATCGTCGTGCCATGGTTCTTTCCGTTCTGAGGGGCAGCAGCGACGGCCCCGGGGAAAGGACGTAGGCCGGAAGGTCAGCCGGTCGGGAACCCCGTCGATCCACCCTGCTGCGGCGGCGGCGCCTGCTGCCGGATCCGCGGCGCCTGGCCAAAGGTGTACTGGAAGGTCAGGAATGCCGCGCGGACGCCGAACTT
Organism: Gemmatimonadaceae bacterium; assembly: GCA_013820975.1. Classification (GTDB taxonomy): domain Bacteria; phylum Gemmatimonadota; class Gemmatimonadetes; order Gemmatimonadales; family Gemmatimonadaceae; genus JACDHQ01. Next base: position 8,873 of record JACDHQ010000026.1, on the reverse strand, counting down.
GCGCTCGGTGTACTGCATCACGTTGTCGTCGCCCGTCTGGATCTTGAACCCGCCGGTGTTGAATGGGTCGGCCAGCCGCAGCGTGACCGTCGCCGCGTCGCCCATCAGCTTCTGGCGCACGGAGAGGCCGGCCGACTGCTGCGCGGCGAACCGTCCGCGCTCGATCGTCAGCGGGGCACGATAGAAGTAGGACGCCTGGACCGACACCGACTTCGTCACCTGCGCCGTGCCGTTCACGCGCCCACTCCACGCCACGGCATCTGAGGCGAGCGTGGACTCCGAGCCTCCGTCCGTCACGATCTTGTACACGTTGAACCCCGTGAACCCGCTGAACCGGTCGCCCATCCGCAGCGAGCCGTTCAGGTCGGTGCCCCACGAGTCGCTCGTCGCGACATTGCGGAAGCTCACCGACGTCACCTCGCGCCCCTCGAGCACGTCCGCCGTGTTGATGTCGACGCGGATGATGTTGGAGGTCTTGCGGAAGAAGGGCGACACCTGGACCGAGCCGAGGCGCCCCGACTTCGTGTAGCCCAGCTCGAAGGCGTCGGTGTACTCCGGCGCGAGCGACGGATTCCCGATGAACACGTTCTGGGCGTCCATGTACTGCGGGAACGGGTTGAGCTCCTGCGTGCCCGGCCGGCGGATGCGGCGCGAGTAGCTCGCCTTCACCTGGCTCGCATCGGTGAGGGAGTAGCTCACGACGCCACTCGGGAAGAGGCTGGCATACTCGTACGGATAGCGATCGGTCGACAGCGCGAAATCACGCGTGGCGTACTCGCCGCGCAGCCCGCCCTGCAGGTCGAACTTCCCGGTGCCGTGGCTCAGGACGGCATACACCGCCTGCACCTGTTCGTCGAACCCGAAGGCGTTGCTGCGTGGGCTCGGCGTCCACGTTCCATCGCCGTTGCCATCGACCCGCATGGCGTAATCCCGGTCGAGCCAGCGTGACGTACCCTTGTAGCCCGACTCCAGCTTTGTGCGCGCCGCGAGGGTGCGGGTGTAGTCCACCTGCGCGGTCAGCTGCTTCGTGACGGCGTCGAGGGTGCTCGACTCGCGCTCGACCGCCGGCCCCGACGTCGCAACCCGGAACAGCTCGATCCGCTCGTCATCTTGCGCCTGGTTGTAGCGGAGCTCTGCCCCGAGCTCGTGCTTGCGCGGCTCGAAGGTGCGCTTCACCGCCAGGTTGTAGTCGACCATCATCCCCTCGGCGGTCGCATCCCGGCTGCGCCCGTAGTTCTCGATGAGCGAGCGGTCGGCATCGAGCTCGGCGTACGCCGTCGCCAGGTCGTTGCGCCCGCGCCGCATGTTCAGCGTGAGCGCATTGTAGATCACGTCGCGGGCATTCAGCTTGTAGTCGGCACTCGTGGAAAGATTGTGGCCGCGGTTCGTCGCCACCTCGGCGATCTCCTGCTCGGTGACCGACCGGAGCGACTGCAGTGCATCGAAGCGCTCGCGGTCGTTGATGCCGACGATGTCGCGGGTGTCGCCGAAGTGACCGTAGTTGCCGAAGAGCGTGAGCTTCCCACGCTGGTAGCCGAGGTTGCCCGAGCCGCTGTAGCGGCTGCGGTTGGCCGCGCTGACTGTGACGCCGCCGCTCAGGCCGAGGTCGACGTTCTGCTTGAGCACGACATTGATGATGCCGGCCATGCCTTCGGGGTCGTACTTCGCCGAGGGGTTGGGCACGACCTCGACGCGGTCGATGACGCTCGACGGCAGCGACTTGAGGTAGGCGGCCAGTTGGGCCCCGCGAAGCGGTGACGGGCGGCCATTGATCTGCACGGCCACATTCTCGTTGCCGCGCAGGCTCACCTTGCCCTCGCCGTCCACCTGCACCGACGGAACGGCTTCGAGTACCTCGCTGGCGTTGGTCGCGGCGGGTGCCACTTCCTTGGACCGGTACGAGTTGCGGTCGGGCTCGATTGTCACCGCATCGCGATCGGCCGCCACCTCGACTCCTTGCAGTGCCACGGCAATCCGGCTCACCTCGATGGTGCCGAGCACGGCCCGCGGCGCGCTCGCGTCGATCGTCACCGGACGCGTCACGGGCCGAATGCCAAGCAGCGTGACGCGCACGAGGTAGGCACCGGGGCGCAGTCCCTGGATGCGGAACGAGCCGTCGGCCGCCGCAAAGCCGCCGGCGATGATCGCGGAATCGAGTGCGCTCCGCACCGCGATCGACGCGCGGCCGACCGGGATGCCTGCCTCGTCCACGATCATGCCGCGAATCTCGCCCGGTGCCACGGCTGGCGGCTGGGGGCCGGGCGCACCCTGGGCATGGGACGCGGCAGCACTGATACTGATCGCGAGGGCGACGACGGCACTGCGCAACACCTGCATGACGTGCTCCTGTCTTGGGAATCGCCAGCTCGCTTCCCGCGGGAAGGTGGCGCTTTACCCGATTACGGCCCGTGCGCGTCCTGGTTTCGGAATCAGCGGCCGATGGTTGTAAGGATTCGTAGCGCGCCATGAACGAGCACGGCGGTCCAGGTGCGGTCGCCATCGGGTGCCCGCCCACCCCCCGCCCCCATGCAGATACCGTCCTCCCCCCTAGCCCCGACGGCATGCGGGCGTTTACCTAATGGTGTCATTTCGATCGCCAACTGCTGCTCCCGGGGGTTCCATGCGCTGCAATCCGTCACCCCGCACCGCGCGCATCGCGCGCATCGCGCGCATCGCGTGCATCGCGGCACTCGCACTGGTGTTCGCGCCGGCCGCGGCGCGCAGCCAGGAGCACCAGCACGGCGCGCCGGCTGTGGGAAGCGCGCACTTCCCAGTCGCCTGCAACGCAACGGCTCAGGTTCGCATGCACACCGCCGTCGCGATGCTCCACTCGTTCTGGTTTCCCGAGGCGCGCCGTGCGCTCGAGGCGGTGGCCGCCGCCGACCCGGGCTGCGGCATCGCCTGGTGGGGCATCGCACTCACGCATTTCGGCAACCCGCTCGCCGGGAGCGGGCCTGAGGCGCAGGCACGTGCCGCGGCGGCCGCCGCCCGAGCTGTGAGCATCGGCGCGCGCGACGCACGCGACAGCGCCTACATCGCCGCCGTGTCCACGCTGGTGCGCGACCACGCCACCGTCCCCGTCCGCCAGCGGATGCTCGCCTATGAGGATGCGCTGCAGGCGATCGTCGCTGCCTACCCGGACGACGACGAGGCGAAGATCTTCCACGCCCTCGCGATCGTCGCGAACGCGCCGCCGACCGACCGCACCTACGCGCGCCAGCACGCGGCTGCCCAGGTGCTGACGGCGCTCTACGCACGGATGCCGCAGCACCCCGGGCTCGCCCACTACCTCATCCACGCGTTCGACGCGCCGTCGCTCGCGCACCACGCCCTCGATGCGGCGCGCCAGTACGCGGCGATCGCACCCGACGCCCCGCACGCGCTGCACATGCCCTCGCACACCTTCACGCGCCTCGGCTACTGGGACGAGTCGATCGCCACCAACCGGCGCTCGGCCGATGCGGAGCCGATCCGCGGTGCGAAGGCGCATCCGATGGACTACCTGGTGTACGCGTACCTGCAGCAGGGGCGCGAGGACGCAGCGCGCGCTGTGGTCGAGGAGCTGGGGGCGACCGATGAGCAGGATTACCTCGCCGGCACGCTGGGGAGCTACAACGGTCGGGCGATGCGGGCACGGCTGGCGCTGGAGCTCGACGACTGGGAGGCGGCGATGTCGCTCCCGGCGCCCGATGATCCGCCGTCGATCGCCGCGATCTCCCACTTCACCCGCGCCCTCGGCGCTGCACGTGCAGGCGACCTCGCGGGCGCACAAACGGCGAACGCAGTGCTCGACTCGACGGTGGCGCGCCTCGCAGCAGCGGGCGATGCATACTGGGCCCACACCGTCGGCGCACAGCACCGCGCGGTATCGGCGTGGATCGCGCACCTCGAGGGACGCCACGCCGACGCGCTCCGCCTCGCCGCAGGCGCGGCTGAGGCGGAGGACGAGATGGAGAAGCATCCGGTGACGCCCGGCCCGCTCATCCCCGCGCGGGAGCTCTATGCCGACATCCTGGCCCTGCACGGGCAGCATGCGCAGGCACTGGCACAGTACGAGGCGGTCATGACGAAGGAGCCCAACCGCCTCCGCACGCTGCATGGCGCGGCTCGGGCGGCGCTCGCTGCTGGGGACCGCGATGCTGCGGCCCGTCACTACAAGGCCATCTCGGCGCTCGTGCACCCGGAGTCAACGCATCCGGCGGCCGCCGCAGCGGTCGCCTTCGCCCGCGGCGCGGCGCGCGGCTAGAAGGTCAGCCGGCGGCGCACGAGCGTCGCATCGCCGAGGTAGGACGGCACGGCATGGCGGCCGCGCCGTCCGCCGCCGGCCGTCGTGTCCGCGACCCCCGCGCTGCGAGCTATCAGCTCGAGGGGAAGCGAGTCGCCCTGCGGCACCGCGACCGTCAGCTCGAACCCCGCTTCGGGTGGGGCGATGTAGCTCAGGTCCCAGCCGGTCGCAGGACGCCGGTAGCGCGTGGTGTCCACGACGCGCCCGTCGATGGCGACACCGGCGATCGCTGCCGAGGAGCGCATGCGCACCGCCAGCGTGTGCCGGGGAGCCCAGACACGGATGGTCACGTGGCGGTGCGCATCCGCAATCGTATCGGCGACGAGCGTCGCGGTGAAGCGCGCGTCGCCGTCGCCCGCCTCGCGCTGGGCCACGAGGTTCGCCCGGGTCGGATAGGCATCGCTCGGACGAACGGTGACCGCGCCGGCGAGCAGCAGCAGCAGGGCGAGCGCACCGGCGGCCACCGGTGCCATGCGCAAGCGGGGCGCCGCCACCGCTTCGAGCTGCCATGCGACGAGCCACGTCCCCAGTGCCGTCAGGAGTGCCGCCGCCGCCGCCCCGGCCATCGCCGTCCCGAGCGCGACCCCGAGCAGGTAGATGAGCGGCACCAGCATCACCAGCACGGCCGTCGTCGCCACCAGCACCGTGATGGCCCGGCCGGCGTCGCTGCGGATCCGGGGAACGGCGAGCATCGCGATCGAGACCGCAACCAGAGGCCACACGAGCACGTAGCTGGCGCCGGTGGCCACCGTCGTCACGACCACGGCGAGCACCGCCCACACGGCGAGCGCGCCGGCCTGTGCTGACGATGCGGGGGCGTAGCGTCGCACGAGCGCCCATGCGGCGCTGGCGACGGCGAACGCCGCGGCGATGATTGCCGCCGAGTAGATACCGCGCCATTCCGGCGCGCCTCCCCACCCGGTGGCCGCGTGCATCCAGTCGATCAGGCGCGACAGGGTGGCTCCCACGACGATCGCACCCACGACGGATCCGATCGTTCCCGCTGCCCCGGCGACCAGTCCGCGCTGCCAGCGGCGATCACGCCGCCGCAGGTCGAGCACCACCGCCACGACCAGCGCCACGGCCAGCAGTGCGAGGGGGAATGCGAATCCCTCGGGATACACGACGAGTCCGAGGAACGGCAGGTCGAAGAACACGGCGTCACCGGTGGCGGGGCGGGGGAGGTCGTCGTTCGCGAACGACCGCGCCAGCGCCACTGCCTGCGCCCCATGATGCTGCACGCTCCGTACGTCGAGATGCCCGACGTCGTCGTGGGCGGTGTGATAGCGCTCCACCCCGTCGATGAATGCGAAGTTCATCGCCGGCTTCCCCAGCACGATCAGCTCGGAGAGGTCGGTGTCGTTGGGAAGGATGCGGTACACCATCACCATCAACGACGTCGCCGAGACGTCCGGCACCCCCCGGAGCACGCGCGCCGCGTCGAGGTTCCCGGCGCCCGTCTCGAACATGAACGCGCGCCCCTCGGTGCCGCGAGCCTCGAAGTTGAGGATCATCTCGACACTGGCCGCCCACGGGTGCTCGCGCGCGAACGCCGCGGCGCCGAGCAGCCCTGCCTCCTCGGCGTCCGTGATGAGCAGGATGACGTCGTGCTGCAGCGGCGGGCCGGCGAGGAGCGCACGTACCGTCTCCAGCAGCGCACCGGTCGCACTGGCGGCGTCACCGGCGCCGGGAGATGCGCCCTGCGAATCGTAATGCGACACCAGCAGCACCGCCCGTCCATCGTTACGCGTCCCCGGGATGCGCGCGACGATGTTCTGCACGCGGCCGGCGAGCCGGTAACGCGTCCCGACGCCGGTGGCGTCCTGGATCGTCGGCGCCACGCCGAGTGCGCGCAGCTCGGAGACCAGGTACGCGCGCACCCGCTCGATGTCGGCGCTGCCGGTGGGATGCGGGCGCTCTGCCATGGCGCGCACGTGGACCATCGCGCGCTCGGCGGAGAACTCGGTCGCGGGGGCGGTTGCGGGCACCGCGGATGGCGGCGTGGACGCCCGGACGACGAGCAGGGCGGCGACGATGGCCAGCGCGAGCCCCTGGAGGGCGCGGAGTGCAGCGGGAGGAAGGGTCATGGCGCGCTATGCTATTGACTCGGCGTCGCGCGCGCCATAGTGTGAAGCCATGATCGCCCTGCACCGGAACGAGCTCGCGAACAATCGCAATCGGAACTCCCTCAGGAGGTCCGGCTAGCTCGCGACGCGCAGTGCCAGCGTTGCCCGCCCGCCGACCTCAGGTCCGGCGGGTTTTTTTGTCACGGTAGGCGAGTACCCTTGGGGTGTAGATCAATTGGCAGATCGCCTGACTGTTAATCAGGAAGTTGCAGGTTCGAGTCCTGCCGCCCCAGTCCTGCAATTCAGCCGAGGGCACGCTGGAGATACGGTGCCGTCCGGCTGTCGGCCGACGCGGCGACGGTCGCAGGCGGCCCCTCGGCCACGACCCGCCCGCCCTGGTCCCCCGCGCCCGGCCCGATGTCGATCACCCAGTCACTACCGGCCACGACACGCATATCGTGCTCCACCACGATCACAGTGTTGCCCGACTCCACGAGCCCGTCGAGCTGGGCGACGAGCTTCTCGACGTCGGCGGGATGTAGTCCGGTCGTCGGCTCGTCGAGGATGTACAGCGTGTCGCCGCGCTGCGTGCGCTGCAGCTCGGTCGCGAGCTTGATGCGCTGCGCCTCGCCGCCTGAGAGCTCAGTGGCGGGCTGGCCAAGGCGCAGGTACCCGAGGCCCACCTGGCGGACGACGTCGAGCGCGCGGGCGACGGCGGGCTCCTCGGCGAAGAACTCGTGCGCCGAATCCACCGTCAGCCCGAGCACGTCGGCGATGTGCTTTCCCTTGTACTCGATCTCGAGCGTCTTCGCGTTGTAGCGCGCGCCGTGGCAGACGGGACAGGGCGCATACACACTCGGCAGGAAGAGCAGCTCGACCGAGACGAATCCCTCGCCTGCACAGTTCTCGCACCGTCCCTTGGCGACGTTGAAGGAGAAGCGGCCCGCATCGTAGCGCCGCGCCTTCGCCTGTTTCGTCGCGGCGAAGAGCTTGCGCACGTGATCGAACAGGCCGGTGTAGGTCGCGAGGTTCGATCGCGGAGTGCGGCCGATCGGCTTCTGGTCCACGCGCACCAGCCGGCGGATTCCCTCGACGCCCGAGACGATTCGTCCGCCGATGATTCCCGCGCCCGGGCGCTCGAGCTCCTCGCCCTCCTCGTCCTCGGCGGGGACCTCGTGCCCGAGGTGCCCCGACACCAGCTCCACCAGCGCCTGGCTCACGAGGCTCGACTTGCCCGATCCACTCATTCCCGTCACGGTGGTGAACACCCCGAGCGGGAAGCGCGCATCGAGCTTGTGGAGGTTGTTGCGCGTGACGCCGCCAAGCACGAGCCACCCGCTCGGCGTGCGCGGCGTCCGCGAGATTCGATGCGCGTCGCCGAACAGGTATTCGCGCGTGCGCGACGCCGTCACTTCCGCGAGCCCCTCCGGCGGCCCGCTGTAGAGAATCCGCCCGCCATGCTCGCCGGCGGCGGGCCCCACATCCACGATCCAGTCGGCGCGGCCGATCACGTCGAGGTCGTGCTCGACCACGAACAGGGAGTTTCCGGCGGCCTTCAAGCCATCCAGCGCATCGAGCAGGGACTCGGTGTCGGCGGGATGCAGCCCTGCCGACGGCTCGTCGAGCACGTACACGACCCCGAACAGGTTCGACCGCACCTGGGTCGCCAGCCGCAGCCGCTGCAACTCACCTGGTGAGAGGGTCGGCGTGCTCCGCTCGAGCGAGAGGTAGCCGAGGCCGAGGTCGATCAGGGTCTCCAACCGTGCGCACAGGTCCTGGGCGATGCGCCGCGCCACCTCGGCCTGCTCGGGGTGGTCGTGCTCGAGACGCTTCAGGTACGGCGCGCTGCCATCGGCGGTGGTGCCGAGCAGCGTGCCGAGGCGCGCCATCGGCAGGCGCTGCATCTCGGTGATGTCGAGTCCCGCGAACGTCACCGCGAGCGCCGCGCGCCGGAGCCGCCGGCCGTCGCACGTGGGGCACTCGCCGCTCACCATGTACTGCGACACGCGCTTCTTCATCAGCGCGCTCTGCGTGGACGCGAAGGTGTGCAGCACGTATCGCTGCGCGCTGGTGAAGGTGCCCATGTAGCTCGGCTCCTCCTTTCGCCGGATCGCGCGCGTGACCTCGTCGGCCTCGAATCCCGCGTACACCGGCACCACCGGCTGTTCGTCGGTGAAGAGCAGCCAGTGGCGATCCTTCTTCGACAGACGTGACCAGGGAACATCGATGTCGAAACCGAGTGTCACCGAGATGTCGCGCAGGTTCTGTCCATGCCACGCCGGGGGCCATGCTGCGATCGCCCGTTGGCGAATGCTCAGCGCGGGGTCGGGTACCATCGAGGCTTCGGTCACCTCGTAGATGCGCCCCAGTCCGTGGCACTGCGGGCAGGCACCGTCCGGCGTGTTGGGCGAGAACCCCTCGGCGTAGATGATCGGCGCGCCCTTCGGATAGTCGCCCGCGCGTGAGTACAGCATACGCAGCAGGTTGGAGAGCGTGGTGACGCTGCCGACGCTCGACCGTGA
>JACDHQ010000366.1 GCA_013820975.1 Gemmatimonadaceae bacterium | reverse complement strand
GGTGCGCCGAATAGGGGAGCACCATCTCGGGTGAGGTGATGCCGCGCTCGGCGACCATGGCGTCGCGGGCGGTCTTCACCGCGACCATGATGCTCTCGGTGCCGCCCGAGGTGAGGCTGCCGACGGAGTGATCACCCTGGAGGAGATCCGCGCTGTGTTCGAGGACCTCGCGCTCGAGGCGAGCGAGGCTCGGAAATGCTTTCGGGCTGAGGCCGTTCTCGGAGAAGAACATGGTGTGAGCGGCCTTCGCCACCTCGAGCACCTCGTCGCTCGCCCAGAACACGTAGGCGCCCGTTCGCCCGCCGCGCCAGTCTGCGTCGCCCTGCTTGAGCTCCTCGAGGTGCGCACGCAGTTCGGGCCACGGGCGCCCCGTCGCAGGGAGCGGCCGTCGAGAGTTGGTGCGCGTCATGGCGTCTCCGTGCGGATGGTGGGCGCATCGATCGGATCGAAGGGATAGGTCGGCCGCGTGACGCGCTCGAACGGTAGCCGGGTGAGGTCGACCGCGGTCGGTCCCGGGGAATCGACGAGGATCGTGTGTCGCGCCCGACACTGGAACGCGAGCTTGAAGTTCATGCCGGCGCGGGCGACGGTGATGCGGCAGCGATCCATGTCGAGGCCCACGGCGCGGTACTGCTCGTCGGCGTACTCGTAGCTCGGATACGTGCTCACCAGCACGTGGATGGCGCCTATCTTGAGAACCGCGCAGCGGCCCATCGACCCCGGTGATCCGGCCAGGTTGCCCATGGCGTAGACGAAGCGGCCGTCGTGCAGCGTGGTGACCACCCCCGTCACGCTGATGGGGTCTCCGAGGGAGGGTTGCATGGAGCAGCCGATGTCGACCGTCAACTCGGCGCCCACACCGGCTTCATGACAACGCTCGACGACCGCTGGGTCGACGATGCTGACTTGACTCGGCTCCTTGAGGCGATCGACGCCGCCGCGGAGCATGGCCGCGAGCAGGGCGTTGGAGTCTCCCGTCGACCCGCCACCGGGCACGTCGCCGAGGTCGACGAGGACCACGGGGCCGCGGTCGACTGCGAGCGCGCGCTCGATGGCTTCGTCGGGCGGGACGCATTGCACGGCGAATTCGTCGCGGATGTCCCACGCCTTGGCGGCGATGGCCTCACCGAGCTTCGCTCCGGTGGCCGCGTCGTCGTCGGTGAGGGTCACCACCGCGAAGCCGTGCTCGGGCACGTCGAGCTTGGAGTGCCCGCAGAAGATCGACGCCGAGAGGACGTCGCCTTTGGCGATCGCCGCTTTCGCCTGGAACCAGAGCAGCGCCGCGGGTCCGTACGTCGTCTGTTGGTTCGTTCCGGGGACGAGCATGTTCATCCGCGTGATCGAGAGCTTCGGGGTGATCTCGCCACGGACGGCGCGCACCAAGAACGACGCCGCGCGGGCACCCGTTTCGAAGCCGTCGTCGTGCGGGTACGTCCGGTAGCCCTCGACGATGGTGGCGTTGCGGCAGATCTTCGGCGACATGTGCGCGTGCAGGTCGTACGACGAGGCGATCGGTACGTCCGGGCCGACGACCGCACGCACGCGTTCGAGGACGGTCCCCTCCGGGTCGTCGTCGTCGGTGACGGCCATCGCGCCGTGGAAGCTGATGTAGACGCCGTCGACGTCGCCGGCGCGCTCGAGCCGCGTCACGAGTTCGTCCGCGAGATGCGCGAAGCACTCGGGCGTCAGCGGACCGTAGGAGACCGAGCGCGCGAGGAGCAAGGGGACGAGCTGCGCTCCGTGCTGCCGGAGCTCGCCGATGGCGCCACCGAGTTCGGTGTTGGGGCCGAAGCCCTCCAGCACGTCGTCGCCGTAGAGCACGCCGTTCGCCTCGAAGTGCTCGAGCTCGCAGAGCTTCGGGTTGAAGTGGTTCGATTCCTGCTTGAGTTGACCGACAGCGATGCGCACGAAGGTGGTCCTACCTTTCGGGGTGTGGCGGCGCGCTCAGAGCCGCATGCGGGGATCGAGTACGTCGCGGAGGCCGTCACCGAGGAGGTTGAAGCCCAGGACGAGCAGCGAGATGACGATGCCGGGGTAGAGCGAGAGCCAGGGGGCGAAGCGGAGATTGTTGCGAGCGTCGCTGAGGATGCCGCCGAGCGTGGGGATCTCGGGCGGCACGCCGACCCCGAGGAAGTTCAACGCCGCCTCCGCCAGGACCGCCGCAGCGAAGACGAACGTCTGGTGCACGATGAGGGGCGGCATCGCGTTGGGGATGAGGTGCTTCAGGACGAGTCGGAGCGTGCTCGTGCCGAGTGCGCGTGCGGCGTCGACGAAGACCTCCTCCTTGAGGCCGAGGACGACGCCGCGCACCACGCGCGCCGCGCGAGGCGTATAGACCACCACCAGCGCGAGGATGATGTTGCTGAGTCGTGGGCCCAGTACGGCCAGGATGCCGATCGCGAGCAAGATGGCGGGGAACGACATCAGGATGTCCATCACGCGCATCAGGACGTCGTCGATGCGGCTGTAGAGAGCCGACACGGTGCCGATGACGAGCCCGAGGATCATGCTCGCGAAGGCGACCGTGAACCCTACCAGCAGCGAGACGCGAGTGCCGTGCACCACGCGGCTGAAGACGTCGCGGCCGAAATCGTCGGTGCCGAAGACGTAGGTGGCGCTCGGAGGTTGCAGGATCTCGCGGAAGTTCATGCGCGTGGGATCCGTGTCGATGAGGTACGGGCCGAGGAGCGCCGTGAGCGTGAGGAGCAGCGACACGGTCAGGCCGATGCGGACGTACATGCTGCGGCCGAAGCGGCCCCGCATCTTGGCGCCCGCCGAGGCGGGTGCCACGATGGCGCTCCCCGCGCCGCCCTCTTGCGCATCGACGGCGGGGCTCATCCGTACCGAATCTGGGGGTTGATCCAGACGTAGATCAGGTCGACGAGGAGGTTGATCACGAGATAGGAGACGGTCACGAAGAGGATGCCGCCCTGCACGATCGGGTAGTCGCGTCGTTGCACCGCATTGATGATCAAGCGGCCGACGCCGGGCAGGCCAAAGACCGTCTCGATCACCACCGCGCCGCCGATCATGACGCCCATGCTGATCCCCATCACGGTGATGATCGGGATGAGCGCGTTGCAGAAGGCGTGCTTGAAGACGACCACACGCTCGGTGAGGCCTTTGGCGCGGGCCGTGCGGACGTAGTCGACCCGCAACACGTCGAGCATGCTGGCGCGGGTCATGCGTGCGAGCAGGGCCGCGTGCGAGAGACCGAGCGTTATGGCCGGCAGGGTGAGATGGAGGAGGAACCGCGTCGGGTCCTCGCCCCAGGAGACGTAGCCGCCGGTCGGGAACCAGCGCCACGTCACCGCCATGAGGAAGATCAGGTTGAGGCCGAGCCAGAAGTTGGGGATCGACAGGCCGATGAGCGCGACGAGCATCACCGACCAATCGATCCAGGTGTTCTGCTTGACGGCGGCGAGCGTGCCGGCGCCCACGCCGACGACGATGGCGACGATCAGGGCGGCGAGCGTGAGGTTGACGGTGACTGGGAGTCGCGTGAGGATCGCCTCGACGACGGTCTGGTCGAGGAGGTACGAGCGCCCGAAATCACCTTGCAGCGCTCGTCCCATCCAGCGGATCACCCGTTCGTGGAGTGGGTCGTGCAGGCC
>JACDHQ010000365.1 GCA_013820975.1 Gemmatimonadaceae bacterium | reverse complement strand
GTACTCGCGCTGGGCGGGAATGAGGGTCAGCTGCTCCTGGGTGACCCGGCGCGTGGGCACGGCGTCGCCGACGCCGTGGGGTGTGCCGCGGCTGCGCTTGAGCGCAAGCTCGCCGACGGCGTGGACGCGGCCCAGGTCCTCGCCGCGGTCGGCCTCGACGATCACCGGGGTGCGTGGAGCGAGCGGCTCCTCGCCCTCCCAGCGGAAGAATTCCTTGCGATTGCCCTTGAAGGCGACTTCGGTCAGGTGCACGCGATCACTCGGCAAACTGCCCCATGCGCAGGAATTTCTCGCGGCGCCGGCGCACGAGCTTGTCGGGCTTGAAGCGCCGCAGGTCGTCGATCTGCCGCATCAGCGTGTCCTGCAGGTTCTTCGCGGTGGTCGCATGGTCGGCGTGCGCTCCGCCGCGCGGCTCCGGAATGATCTCGTCGATCACCCGCAGCTCGTACAGGTCGGGCGCGGTGATCTTGAGCGCGGTCGCGGCGCGGTCGCGCATCTCGGGGCTCTTGCCATCCTTCCAGAGGATGGCGGCGCACCCCTCGACCGTGATGACCGAGTATACCGAGTTCTCGAGCATGTTCACGCGGTCGGCGACGCCGAGCGCGAGGGCGCCACCCGAGCCGCCCTCGCCGATGATCGTCGCGATGATCGGCACCTCGAGCGCGCTCATCTCGATGAGGTTGCGCGCGATCGCCTCGGACTGGCCGCGCTCCTCGGCGCCCAGCCCGGCCCATGCGCCCGGGGTGTCGATGAAGGTGAGCACCGGCACCTGGAACTTCTCGGCGAGTCGCATGAGGCGGAGCGCCTTGCGGTACCCCTCGGGATGCGGCATCCCGAAATTGCGGAGCAGGTTCTCCTTGGTGTCGCGCCCGCGCTGGTGGCCGATGATCATCACCGTCTCGCCGTCGAGGCGCGCCCAGCCACCCATGATGGCCGCATCCTCACGATAGAGGCGGTCGCCGTGCAGCTCGATGAAGTCGGAGAAGCAGAGCCGGAGGTAGTCGTCGGTCATCGGCCGGCGGAGCGAGCGCGCGACCTGCACGCGCTGCAGCGGGGTGAGGTTGCGGTAGATCTCGTCGCGCATGACCGACAACTTGCGCTCGAGCGTCGCCATCTCGTCGGCGACGTTGAGCTGGCGGTCGCCTGCCATCCGCCGCAGTTCCTCGAGCTGTTTCTCGAGCTCTACGAGCGGTCGTTCGAAGTCCAGCGTTGCAGTCGCCATCGCCTCGTGGGTTCAGCTCCCCCGCACCAGCCGCACGCGCTCGGTCCCGAGCAGGTTGCGGAGGTCGGTGAGGGCGGCCTGGGTGGCCGAGAGTCGTAAGGTCCGCGAGCGCAGCCGCTCGCGTTGTCCCGCGCCATCTGTCCACCGCAACTCCACGGCCGGTGCCGACGCGTGCGTCGTCGCATGCGCCTCGATCACCGCCCGCACGTCCTGCATCATCGCCGGCAGCAGCCGCGCATCCGGGGTGAGGTCGATCGCCACGCCGACTTCGCCGTTGACCCGCTTCTCCGCAAGCGGCTCGAGCGACTCGACGATGAACGTCGGGGTCTCCGTGCCCTGGTCACGGCGCGAATATCCTCCCTTCACCAGCACGGGGACATCGGTCCGGACCCGGTCGGCCAGCACGCTCCACGCCTCCGGGAAAACCAGCACCTCGGAAGATCCCGAGAAATCCTCGAGTGTCAACCGGGCGAACTCCGCGCCCGACTTCCTGGAGACCTGCCGTTTCACGGCGGTGATGACCGCCCCGATGATCACCTGCTGCTCCGTCCACCTGCCGAGCTCACTGACCGTGTGGGTCGCGAACAGCTCGCATTCCATGCGATACGGCTCGAGCGGGTGCCCGGAAATGTAGAACCCGAGGATCTCCTTTTCGCGCGTGAGGCGGTCGGCATCGGAGAGGGCAGGCACATTCGGGAGGGACCGGGTGGCCGCCGTGGGCGCCGCACTACCCCCGACGGACTCACCACCGAACATCGAGACCTGCCCCATGGCGGCCTCCTGCTGCTTCAGCGAGGCCTCCTGCATGGCCCCGTCGAGCGCGGCCCAGTACTGGGCGCGATGCCCGCCGAGCGAGTCGAGGGCGCCCGACGCGATGAGGGCCTCGAACACGCGCTTGTTGCACAGGCGCAGGTCGACCCGGTCAGAGAAGTCGAAGAGGCTGGTGAAGTGGCCCCGGTCGGCGCGCGCCGCGATGACCGACTCGATGGCCCCCTTCCCCACGTTGCGCACCGCCCCGAGGCCGAACCGGACCTGCGTGTCCCCGATCACGGTGAACTTGTAGCCGCACTCGTTCACATCGGGGGGAAGGATCTCGATGCCGAGCTCGCGCGCCTCGGCGATGTACTTCACGACGCTGTCGGTGTCGCCGATGCAGCTGGAGAGCAGCGCCGCCATGAAGTCGGCGGGGTAGTGCGCCTTGAGGTACGCGGTATGGAAGGCGACGACCGAGTACGCGACCGAGTGCGACTTGTTGAAGCCATAGCGGCCGAAGGTCTCGATCTGCCCGGCGAGATCCTCGATGATCTTCGGGTCGTGCCCGCGCTCGACCGCCTTCGCCGTGAACTTCCCGAGTTCCGCCTTGATGAGCGCCGCGTCCTTCTTGCCGACGGCCTTGCGCAGCACGTCGGCTTCGGCGAGCGAGATGCCGGCAAGGACCTGCGCGATCCGCATCACCTGTTCCTGGTAGGTGATGACGCCCTGCGTGGGAGCGAGGATCGGCTCGAGCTCGGGGAGTGCGTACGCGACCGGCTCCTCGCCCCGCTTGCGGCGGATGTAGACGAGGTGCATCCCGCTGTCGAGCGGGCCGGGGCGGAGCAGCGCGTTGGAGGCGACGAGGTCGTCGAAGCGATCGCACCGCATCTGCCGCAGCACGTCGGTCGCGAGCGGCGACTCGAACTGGAAGACGCCAGCCGTGCGACCGCTGCGCAGCATGCGGTAGGTTGCCTCGTCCTCCAGCGGGAGCGCGTCGAGGTCGATCTCCGTCCCGGTGCGGGCCCTGATGGACTTCAGCGCGTCGTCGATGACCGTGAGGGTCGTCAGTCCGAGGAAGTCCATCTTGAGCATGCCGGCCTTCTCGAGCGCGCCCATGTCGTACTGGCTCACCACGAGCTGCTCGTCGCCGTTGCCGGCGCCGGCGCCCCTGGACGACTGCGTGCACACCGGCACGTAGTCGTGGACCGTGCCCGGCGCGATGACGACGCCGGCGGCATGCACGCCGGTGTGGCGCGACAGCCCCTCCAGCGACATCGCGTAGTCGAGCAGCCGCTCGTACCGTTCGTCGGTCGCGTACAGGCGCTTCACGTCGGGGATCTGCTCGACCGCCTCCGTGACCGTGAGCGAGAAGTTGGGCGCGTTCGGGATCAGCTTCGCAAGCGCATCGGTTTCCGCGGGGGTAAAGCCGAGCACGCGACCGACGTCCTTGACGGCGGCGCGCGACTTCATCGTCCCGAAGGTGACGATCTGGCAGACCGACTCCGTGCCGTACTTCTGCCGCACGTACTCGATCACCTCGCCGCGCCGCTCGAAGCAGAAGTCCACGTCGATATCCGGCATCGAGACGCGCTCCGGGTTCAGGAAGCGCTCGAAGAGGAGATCGAACTTGATCGGGCAGATG
>JACDHQ010000364.1 GCA_013820975.1 Gemmatimonadaceae bacterium | reverse complement strand
CGTCCGGCGAGGATGAGCCGGCGTTCCGGTGGCTGCACCCCGGGGGTGTCATCACTCGATCCTGGTGGCGACCCCGGCGGCGGTGGTGGTGGCGGCGGCGGTGGCGGCGCGTCCGGGGGCGGGAAGGGATGTCCGTCGGTCATGGAGGTCTCCGTTGAAGGGCTGCATGACACCTACGGGAAAATGATGCCCGTAGTTGCGGTAGGGAGTCGGGGGTCGGGGGGGGCCGCACTGTTCCCCCTACTCCCGACTCCCTACCCCCTACTGTAGTCGAACGATGCGCCCCGCCCTGTCGATGGAGTGCTTCGGCACGTCGCGCATCCGCGCCCCGAGGTCGATCGCGCTGCCGCGGGCCGGCTCGTCAGCATGCAACTGGGACATCGAGCTCTGGTCCGCGGCCGTCGGATCGACGACGTAACCGAGGTCGCGCAGCGACAGCACGGTGAGCACCGTCAACGGGTTGGAGCCCATGTTGAGCTGCGGCGTCATCAGCTCGTTCGCCAGCACACTCTCCCGCCAGTGGGAGTTGATCGACCCGGCACCCATCGAGTTCTCCACCGGCACCTTCGCACCGCCGGCGTAGGACAGCCCGCCGATCTGGTCGAAGCCGGCAATCGCCTGGACACCATTGAAGTGGGTGTCGAGCGGCGTCGTCCCGGGTTCGGTGGGATTCTGCAGGAAGCCCATCGCGCTCCACATCGAGCCGCCGATGCCGAGCACATGCCCCATCTCGTGCAGGATGACGGCGTCGAAGCGGTTCGTTGCCACGAGCCCGGCAACGTCGGCCTCATCGAAGCGCATCACGCCGACGAGCGGCAACCCGCCCGACCGCCGGTAGCACCAGCCCGCCGAGCCGAGAATCTGGCCGGGGCCGTCGATCGGCTCGATGCGCGCGAAGATCAGCAGGTCGTCGATCGTGAGGTGCAGTGCCGGCGCGCCCGCACCGCAACTCGGGCTCGCGAGGCTGATGGGAAAGTCACTGACGTCACCGGTGATGACCGAGCCCCAGCGCGCGGCGGCGTTCACGAACGCGATCCGCTGCGCCCCGGTGACGGGAGTCGTGAAGCAGACGTTGATGGTGAACCCGGCAGTCGACCCGCCGCCGGTGCAGCCGATCGCCGTGAACACCGGGTTGTTGCTCACAACGGCGCTACCCTCGACAGTGGCCGTCACGGTATTCGGGCCCGAGACGCCGCCCAGCGTCCAGGAACCCATCGTCGCCACGCCGTTGGCATCGCTGACGGCGACGGCATTGGCCGTCGTGCCGCCCCCAGCCGTGATGTTGAACGTCACCTGCCGTCCCGCCACCGGCGTGCCGGCCATGCTCGTGAGGCGCACCGTCGGGAGCGCGGTGATCGCGCGTCCTTCCACCCCGGCCTGCAACACCGTGCCCGTCACCGCCACCATGACCGGCGGAGACGAGGATTGTACGGTGCCGTTGAACGTGGCCGACACCCCCGCCGATGCAACCGTCGCGGTCAGCGATGCCGCACCGTCGGAGGTGCCAAGCGTCCACGAGCCGACGGTTGCACCACCCGCGGCATTCGTCGTCTGCACGCCGCCGGTGACGTTGCTGTTCGTCGGCACGAACGTCACCTCGAGCCCGGAGATGGGATTGTCGTAGCTGTCGGTCACGACCACCGAAGGGCTGACCGGGACCGTGCTGCCGGTGAACCAGGTCTGGCCGTCTCCAGCCACCTTCCTGACCTGCGATGGCGCGGCCGGCCGTACCGTGGCCTGGAACTGGGTCGTGAACAAGCCAAGCGACGCCGTCACCTGCTGCGCCTCGGCAACGACCTTCCCGAGGGTCCACGTCACCCGCGCCGAGCCGTCCGTTGCTGTGGTGACGGTCGTTGCGGAGAGCGTACCCCCGCCGCCGGCGCCGAACGTGATTTCGCGGCCTCCGATCGGCGCCCCCATGCGGTCGGCGATGCGGACGACGAGCTGGTTGGGCAGTGGGGTGTTGACGGTCCCTGTCTGGCCGCTTCCCTCACCGGTGATCCCAGCCATCTGCTGTGCGACGACCAGGGTGGCGGACGCGGTCGCATTGCCGGCCCGCGCCGTGATCACTGCCTCCCCATTGCCGGCTGCCGTGACCGTCGCCGTGAGGCTGCTCGTCGCCAAAGGCGCCACGGTCGCATTCGGGCTGGACGAGGTCCACGTGACGGTGGCGTTGCTCATGACGCCCCCCTTCTCGTCATTCACGACGGCCACGATGTTCTTCGAGGCGCCGATGGCGTCGAGGGGGCTCGGCGCGACCGAGAGGGTGATCGACGCCGCGGCCGGCGGCTTGGTGGACTCGCCGCAGGCGGCGACGGCGAGGAGAAGGGCAGTGGCCCGGAAGTGTGCGCGCATCGGATGGATTTGGAGTGGTCGCGGGGTAGGGTCAGTACACCCGGGGTTGCGGATCGATGCGACCAGGGGGAGGGTTGCCGGCTCCGTCGTCGGGCGGCCAGTGGTGACTCCCTCCATGATATGCGTCGGCGCGCGCCGCGCCATAGCGAAGTTCAGGAACTCCGTACGCTAGCGGTCGGTCTCGGGCACCGGCGCGAGCTCTCCGGTTTCCATCGCCCGCGACGCGACGGCAGTCAGGCGGGCGTCCTGGTTGTTCGCGAGCGCCCTGATGTGCCGCCGGGCACGCCGCATCGCCATCGGGATGAAGAGCCGCGCCATGTCCAGGTCCTCTGCCGCCGCGGGCTCCTCGCCGGCGCGGTGAATGGCCGCCGTCGCACGCGAGAGGACCGCGATGCTGAGGTAGATGTCGATCGCCGCGTTGGCCATCCGCTCCTGCAGGTACTGGCGCTCGATCACCGCCTTGCCGTGCTTCATCAGCACCCGCTCCACCCCGAGGGCCAGGTCGTGGACGTTGCTGGCGATCATGTCCGCCTCGGCGGCGAGTGCCGGATGGGCCTGGGTGATCGGCGGCTTGGTGACCTGCCGCTTCGCACGGCCGGCGAGATACGACCCCAGCACGCCCAGCGACCGGAGCGGCGCCTTGAACGCCTTGCCGATCGCCTTGAGGTGTTCCCCTGGCTGCTGCAGCCCGCTGAGCGCGATGAGCGCGCGCAGGATCTCGTTGGTCCCCTCGAAGATGAGGTTGATGCGGGAGTCCCGCACCGACTGCTCGTACGGGTATTCCTTGGAATAGCCGATCCCGCCGGCGATCTGCAGCGCCTCGTTCGAGGTGCGGAACGCGAGCTCGGAGCCGAACACCTTGCACGCGGCCGTCTCGAGCGAGAAGTCGATGCCGCCGCGATCGACCATCGATGACGTCAGCATCCACGCCGCGTCGATCGCGTAGCAGTCCACTGCAGCCTGCGCCACCTTCTTCTGGATCATCTCGAACGATCCGATCGGCCGCCCGAATTGCTCGCGGGTGCGCGCATGCTCCATCGCGATCCGCATGATCTCGCGCGTGCCGCGTGCGGAGCCGGCCGCGAGGCCGAGGCGCCCGGAGTTGAGGATCTCGAGCGCGATCTTGAAGCCGCCGCCGACGCCCCCCAGCCGGTCCTCCACCGGGACCTTCACATTCTCGAAGAACACCGCGCGCGTGTCGGACGCCTTGATCCCCATCTTCGACTCGAGCCCGCCCAGGCGCACCCCCTCGGCATGGGCGTTCACGATGAACGCG
>JACDHQ010000363.1 GCA_013820975.1 Gemmatimonadaceae bacterium | reverse complement strand
CCCGACGACCATGAGCGGTTCTCCCGAGAGCTCGATCATGACCGGAGTGGATTCCGGTACCGTCGCGCGAGCGGTGTAGCGGACGAGTTCACCAATATCGACGAGGGCGGTGGGGCCCGCGGGAAGCTGCCCGAAGGCCGCAAAGCTCCTCGCCATGCGCTCGAGGCGCTCAGACTCGATCCCGAGTACTTCCACGTCGTCATGCAGCTCGGGCGGCGCGTGCCGCCGGAGCCGCGCCACCGCGAAGCGGATCGGCGTGAGCGGATTTTTCAGCTCGTGCGCGACCTGACGGGCCGTTTCGCGGAACGCCGAGAGTCGCTCGGCCTCCAGCGCGCGCGCCCGCCCCGCCTCGAGCTCACCCGCCATCGTCCGCATCTGCTGTCGCAGCGTCTCGAACTCGGGTGCGCCGCGCCGGGTGGGGCCCTCTGGAAGCCGGTCCCCGCGGCCGATGCGGTCGGTCCATTCGACGAGCTCCGCGAGGGGGCGTCCCAGCAGCCGGCTGAGGTGGCCCGCCACTCGCGAGGCAACGATGGTGAGGATCGCCACGAGGCCGAGCGCGAACACCACCACCGCTGGCTCCGCTCGTCCTGCCAGATAGCTGATCTGCGCCGCCCGGAGCCTACTTTCCTGGAGGGATCGGTCGTGCGCGTCGAGCGCCGCGCGTTGGGCGGCGGAGAGCTCGCCGGACGTGCGCGCCGCGGCGAGCGCAGCCGTTCCCGTGGTGGTGAGCTGCTCCACGGCGCCAGTGGCGCCCACGAGCGGGATCGCCCAGCGTATCGTCGCCCCCCACGCCAGGGTGAGGAGCAGCACCGGAACCACAGTGAACGACAGCAGGATGACGAATAGCCGTCCGCGAAATCCGACACGCTTCACGCGGGCTCCGTACGGCGGCGCCGGGAGAGGGGTTCCGCCAAAGGTACAGAACGCCCCGGGGGCGAACCACCCATGACCGAAAGTCATCGAGCCTCATGCGCACCCACACCGACTACCTGACCTTCAATACGAGCGCGCGGCAGGAGATCATCGACATCACCGACTCCGTCGAGGCCTGCCGGGCTGCCGCATCCGTGTCCGACGGATTCGTCCTCGTCTCGGCGATGCACATCTCCGCGTCGGTCTTCGTGAATGACCACGAGCCGGGCCTCTGGAAGGACATCCTGCAGTGGCTCGAGGAGCGGATCGCACCCTGGGACGCCGACCGCTATCGCCACAACTCCGGGACGGGGGAGGACAACGCGGCTGCCCACCTCCGGTCGCTCACGATCGGCCACGAGGTCATCGTCCCTGTGACCGGCGGTGCCCTCGACCTCGGCCCCTGGCAGCGCGTCTTCTATGGGGAGTGGGACGGCCAGCGACCCAAGCGGGTCATCCTCAAGGCAATGGGGGTCTGACCCCGTCCGGAGGCTCCCCCTCGACGTTGTCCGCAGGGCCTCTATAGATTATCCCCCGCGTGTGGATTCACGACGGAATGTGATGTCGGGAAGTGCCCGGCAACTTGGCGGCTCTTCGTCGCCACAGCCCTCGATCCACGCGGAGCACGGACACCGGTAGATGTCACATGCGCGGCCGCCCGGTCGGTCGCGCGACATCACCGCCGGACCGGGGCTCGCGATCAGATCCAGTTCGCCGTGCAGGTCGCTCCCCCGTGACCGGGACGGGAGAGCGGCGATGGCGACCGCCGACCCGCGCCTCTGCGCGGAGGCTTACCAATGGCTATCCGGAGTTCATGAACTCACGCCCCCCACGTCCGGGCGCGCCCAAGGCGCCCGTGACCCCGATGCATCGCGGCCCCCAGGCCGCGTTCGCCCCGGGCAACGTCGCGCTTCACGCGCCCAACGCCGCACTCCTCATCGACTTCGACAACGTCACGATGGGGATCCAGAAGGACCTGCACGCCGAGCTGCGGAACCTGCTCTCCTCGGACATCATCAAGGGCAAGGTCGCCGTGCAGCGCGCCTACGCCGACTGGCGGCGCTATCCGCAGTACATCGTGCCGCTCGCCGAGTCGTCGATCGACATGATCATGGCGCCGGCGTACGGGTCCTCGAAGAAGAACGCCACCGACATCCGCCTTGCGATCGACGCGCTCGAGCTGGTGTTCACGCGTCCCGAGATCGGCACCTACATCCTGCTGTCGGGCGACTCCGACTTCTCGAGCCTCGTGATCAAGCTCAAGGAGTACGGCAAGTACGTCATCGGCGTCGGCATCCGCGAGTCCTCGAGCGACCTGCTCGTGATGAATTGCGATGAATACTACTCCTGGAACTCGCTGACCGGGCTCGTCCGGTCGGACGACGAGGATGCATCGCGCAACCAGGATCCGTGGCAGCTCGTGTCCGAGGCCGTACAGCGCATGAAGCGCAACGGCGACGTGATGCGGAGCGATCGCCTCAAGCAGGTGATGCACGACATCGACCCGAACTTCGACGAGAAGGACCTCGGCTTCTCGAAGTTCTCGCGCTTCTGCCAGGAGGCGCAGGTCAAGGGACTGCTCTCGGTGACGAAGCTCGAGAACGGGCAGCTCGAGATCGACGCTCCGTCGAGGGCGCCATCGGCGCCTGCACCGAGTGCGCCTGCTGCCGCGGAGCCGGTACTCACCCGGGACGATCGCAGCGAGGATCGTCCCCGTCGCGGACGCCGTGGTGGGCGGGGGCGTGGCCGCGAGCGCGACGGACGTGACGAGGCGCCTCGTGCAGAGGGGAGCGAGCTGGCGCAGCCCGCACAGCTCGAACTGGATGCGGCGCCGGCGCCGGTGGCCGAGCGCGCACCCGCGCCGCCTGCAGCGGCAACCCGGCCGGCCGCGCGGCACGAACCGCGTGGCCCACGCGCCGATGCAGAACCGGCGATCGGAATCTCCGGTGAACGCCTGACCCGCGACGAGGCATTCGACCTCGTCAAGCGCGCCGTCGAGGCGCTGGCGACGGGCGACGCAGCGGTGCGCGCGAGCGCGGTGCGTGCGCGCGCTCGCGAACTGCTCGGGCGCGATAGCGAGAGCCTGAGTGAGCGGAACTTCTCACGCATCCTTCGCGATGCGCATGATGCCGATCGCGTCGACCTCCGCCGTCGCGGCGATGACTTCGAGGTGGGGCGCGCCGCGGAAGCGGCGCCTGTGGCCGAGCAGCTCGCGAAGGCCGAGCGGGCAGCGACACCGGTTGCTCCGGCGGCGTCGGCTCCTGCGCCTCGTGCCGGCATGGGCCACCGCGGTGCGCCGGCACGCGGAGGGCGCGGACGTCCTGCCATTCCCCTTCCGAAGGAGCTCCTGTCGGTGGGCATCGTTCCCGTCGCCGGTGGCGGGATGGTCTCGCGGCCGACGGCCGCTCCGGCTGCCGAGCCGGCAGAGAGCACGCCCGCCGGTGGCCAGCCCGCCGCGGGACGACGGGGCAAGACGACGGCGAAGAAGGCACCATCCAAGCGCGCCAGCAAGTCGGCACCGGCCAGGAAGGCGGCCGGCAAGAGTGCAACCAAGGCCGCGGCAAAGCAGCCGGCCGCCAAGGCGCCGTCAAGGACGGCGTCGAAGGCGGGCGCTCGAAAGGCCACGCCGAAGCGCGGCGGCGGTGCAGCAAAGAAGGCGGCTGGCGGCGACGGGTGACCGACGGCAGGACCCGCCGCCGGACTGCACGGCTGGATCATCC
>JACDHQ010000025.1 GCA_013820975.1 Gemmatimonadaceae bacterium | reverse complement strand
CGCCTGGGGTGTGGGGTGGTGGGGGAGGAGGGGCCGGGATTTCCCGGCCCCTTTTCACGTCACCCAAGCAAGCGCTACCTTGGCGCCATGTCTGAACTCGACTCCAGGATCGACGAGATCGTCAGGGCTCTCGTCCGCGACGTCGCCGCAGGCGTCCATTCCCTCTATCGTGGCGACATCCGCCAGCAAACGACGCAGCTCAAGCTTTCGGCATTCGCGAAGGAGGCCGCGGACAAGCTGCGCGCGAGCATCGCGGGCACCGGCACCGCGAGCGGAAGCTTTCCCGTGATCCCCGCGCCTGGGACGTCGCCCGGTGGATCGGCGCGACTGCAGCCGTCGCTGAGCGAGGAGGAGGTCACCGCACTCACCCGTTGCGTGATGGCCTGGCTGCCGCTCGGCGGTGCGCCCAACGCCGCGACACCGGACATGAAGTGCACCGCCGGCGCGCGCGAGATGGCCCCGACGTGGGGTGAGCGGGAGGCAGCCCGTCTCGCTGTGCGGCGGATCGCAGCCGCAGGGTAGCTGGCCGCGGTCACTCGCCGGCGCAGGGCACGGATTTCGCCCGGTGCGCCCTTCATGGATGAGCCGGTCGGAATCCCGACACCCGCTGCAGATGATTCCCCCGATCGCCGTCGCCGGCGGTTCGTCGCCAACCGTGCCTTCGGGGCGATCAAGGCGCAGCATGCCGCACACCGCACGGCGCTCCAGATCGCGGCCGACGCGCTGAACGACGTTGCGTCGTCCACGCCGTTCCTCTTTTTCCACGTCATCTGGTTCGCCATCTGGATCCTGATCAACACGGGCATGCTCGGCATGACGCCCTTTGATCCCTATCCGTTCGGCTTCCTGACGCTGGTCGTGTCGCTCGAGGCGATCTTCCTCTCCATCTTCGTGCTGATGTCGCAGAAGCGCGAATCCGCGATCGCCGAGCTACGCGAGGAACTCTCGCTGCAGGTGAGCCTGCGGATGGAGGAGGAAGTGACCAAGACCCTCCAGCTGGTCTCCGGTCTCTACACTCGCCTCGGTCACGTCGTCGGCAAGGATCCCGACCTGCACGAAATGCTCGAGCCGCTCGACGTGAAGCTCATCGAGGAAGGGCTGCTCGACGAGATCAAGGCAATGAGCACGTGGCGCAAGAAGAAGCTGCCGCCTGAATGACAACGCAACGAGGCCGCCCGGTTTCCGGACGGCCTCTCGAGCAGTTGTCGGTGGCGGCCACCTCTCGTCCCGTCAGCCTACCTCAGCGAGTGCCGTTGTCGGTGGCGAACCGGTCCTCGCCGCTCGAAAACCATCTGAGTCACTCACGCACGTCCGCCCACGAGCGACCGCAGGACGTAGGGCAGGATTCCGCCGTGGGTGAAGTAGTTGAGTTCCTCCGGCGTGTCGATCCGGCAGACCACCTTGAACGTCTGCGACGTGCCATCTGTCGCGGTCGCCCGGACCTTCAGCGTCTGCCGCGGCTTGAGGTCGTCGCCCAGCCCCTCGATGTCATACGTCTCGAATCCGCTGAGCCCGAGCGACAGGCGAGTGTCGCCACCGGTGAACTCGAGCGGTAGCACCCCCATTCCGACGAGGTTCGAGCGATGGATCCGCTCAAAGCTCTCCGCGATCACGGCGCGGACGCCGAGCAGCACGGTGCCCTTCGCTGCCCAGTCGCGTGACGACCCGGTGCCGTACTCCTTGCCCGCCACGATCACGAGCGGCGTGCCTGTACGCTGGTATGCCATCGCGGCATCGTAGATGAACGTCGGCGCGCCGTCCGCGTCCATGCGCGTCCATCCCCCCTCGGTGCCCGGGACCATCTCGTTGCGCAGGCGGATGTTGGCGAACGTGCCGCGCATCATCACCTCGTGGTTGCCGCGCCGTGCGCCGTACGAATTGAAGTCCTTGCGCGCGACCCCCTGCTCGAGGAGCCACTTGCCCGCCGGGCCCGCCGCCGGAATGTTGCCGGCGGGCGAGATGTGGTCGGTCGTGATGGAGTCGCCGAGCAGTGCGAGCGCCCTGGCGCCCTGGACCTGCTTCACCCCGGGCGGCGTCATCGTCATGCCGTCGAAGTACGGCGGGTTCTTCACGTAGGTGCTGTCGTCCGCCCAGGCGTACGTCTGTCCGGTGGGGAACTCGAGCGTCTGCCAGAACTCGTCGCCCTTGAACACGTCGGCGTACTGCGCCCGAAAGAATTCCGCCCGCACGCTGCGATTGATCTCCTCCTGCACGTCGGCTGCCGAGGGCCAGATGTCGCGCAGGAAGACCGGGCCGTCGTTGCCGATGCCGATCGGCTCGCGCAGCAGGTCGAGATCCATGCGTCCGGCAAGGGCGTACGCCACGACGAGCGGCGGCGACGCCAGGTAGTTGAACCGCGTGTGCGGATTGACGCGCCCCTCGAAGTTCCGGTTGCCGGAGAGCACGGCGCAGGTGACGAGCTTGTGCTCCTCGATCGCCGCCTGGATCGGCTCGGGCAGGGGGCCCGAGTTGCCGATGCAGGTCGTGCAGCCATAGCCGACGATGTTGAAGCCGAGCGCGTCGAGATACTCCTGCACCCCGGCGGCGGCATAGTACTCGGCCACGACACGGGAACCTGGCGCCGTGGACGTCTTCACCCACGGCTTCGTCGTCAGCCCCTTCTTCACCGCGTTGCGGGCGAGCATGCCCGCCGCCAGCATGACCGCCGGGTTCGACGTGTTCGTGCAGCTCGTGATCGCCGCGATGACGACGGCTCCGTTCCGGAGCATGAACGTCTCGTCGCCATACGTGACGCGCACGCCGTCCTCGCTGCGCGCCGCCTGCTCCGCGCTGATGGCCACCGCCACCGCCGCCTGCTCCGGCTTCGTGCTCGCATTGGCAACCTTGCGGACGGTCGCGAGGGCGGCCGCACCGGTCGTGCCCAGGTCGGCCGCGAGGGCCTCCTGGTACATCGCCGCGGCCCGCGAGAGGGGCACCCGGTCCTGCGGGCGCTTCGGCCCGGCGAGCGACGGCTCGACAGTCGAGAGGTCGAGCTCCAGCGAGTCGGTGAAGACGGGATCGGGAGTGGCGTCGGTGCGGAAGAGCCCCTGCTCCTTCGTGTACGCCTCGGCAAGCTGCACGAGCTCCTCCGGGCGGCCGCTCAGGCGCATGTAGCGCAGCGTCTCGGCGTCGACGGGGAAGAAGCCCATCGTCGCGCCGTACTCCGGTGCCATGTTCGCGATCGTCGCACGATCGGCGAGCGGCAGGGACGTGAGCCCCGTCCCGTAGAACTCGACGAACTTGCCGACGACCTTCTTCTTGCGCAGTATCTCGGTGACGGTCAGCACGAGGTCGGTCGCCGTGGCACCCGGCGGCAGCTTGCCGGTGAACTTGAATCCCACCACCTCGGGAATCAGCATCGAGATCGGCTGGCCGAGCATCGCCGCCTCGGCCTCGATGCCGCCGACGCCCCATCCGAGGACGCCGAGGCCGTTGATCATCGTCGTGTGGGAGTCGGTGCCGACCAGCGAATCGGGATACACCACGCGCTCGCCGCCGACGGTCGCGACCATCGCCACCTGACCGAGGTATTCGAGGTTCACCTGGTGGCAGATGCCCGTGCCCGGCGGCACGACGCGGAAGTTCTCGAATGCCTTCTGCCCCCACTTCAGGAAGACGTAGCGCTCCTTGTTGCGCTCCATCTCGAGGTTGGTGTTCAGCAGGAAGGCGGCATCGGTGCCGTACTCGTCAACCTGCACCGAGTGGTCGATGACGAGGTCCACCGGCTGCAGCGGGTTGATCTTCGTCGGATCGCCGCCGAGCGCGACGATCGCATCGCGCATCGCGGCGAGGTCGACGACGGCGGGCACGCCGGTGAAGTCCTGCAGGAGCACGCGGGCCGTGCGGAAGGCAATCTCCTTCTCGACCATCCGCTGCGTGTTCCAGGTCGCCATTGCCTCGATGTCGGCGCGCTTCACGAACGCGTCGTCCTCGTTCCGGAGGAGGTTCTCGAGGAGGATCTTCAGCGAGAAGGGGAGTCGGTCCACGGTGCTGCCGCTGATGGCGCGGAGCGCATCCAGCCGGTACATCGTGTAGCGCGTGCCGGCAACGTCGAGGGTCGCACGGCTGCCAAACGAGTTGATCGTGGTCATTTCGGTCTCGCACTGAGCGAGGTCGCTCCCGCCACCTGCAGCAGGAGGGACGGTGACGAACGGAGCCACTGGCCGCGCGGCGCAGCCAGGCTGCGGGGCAATCTAACAGGGGCTAGCCGAGAAGCCGGTCCAGCACCTTTGCCGAGTTGAGCACGCCGGGCACGCCGGCGCCCGGGTGCGTTCCAGCCCCCACGAAGTACAGCCCCGCCACGTCGGGGGACTTGTTGTGATACCGGAACCAGGCCGACTGGGTGAGCAGCGGCTCGGGCCCGAATGCCGCGCCGTCCGGGCTGTTGAGGTCGCGCGCGAATTCCAGCGGGGTCATCGAGAAACGCGTCGTGATCGCCTCGCCGAGGCCCGGGATCAGCCGGGTCTCGAGCGACGCGAGCAGCCGGTCGAAGTAGGGCTCGCGCTCCGCGTCCCAGTTGACCCCACTCACGGCGTTGGGGACCGGGGAAAGCACATAGAACGTCTCGTGGCCCGGTGGCGCGAGCGACGGATCGGTGCGGGTGGGCGCGTGCACGTACATCGAGAAGTCGTCGGCGAGCACGCGGCGGCGGAAGATGTCGTCGAGCAGCGGCTCGTAGCGGGGGCCAAGCACGATCGTGTGGTGCACCAGCTCGGGCCACGTCCGCGCGGCGCCGAAGTAGCCCACGAACAACCCCATCGACTGGCGTCCGCGACGCAGCCGGCGGTCGTCGTGGCGAGGCCGTGCCGACGGCGGCAGCAGCTGCGAGTACGTGAACGTCGGGTCGGCGTTCGAGACGACCACCTCGGCCTCCACCACCTCGCCGCCGGCGATGCGCACGCCGGCCACGCGGCCATCGCGAACCACGATCTCCTCGGCCGCAGCATTCATGCGCACCTCGGCGCCTGCATCCGCCAGCAGCGCGACCAGCGCGTTGACGATCGAGGTCGTCCCGCCCCGGGCGAAGTGCACGCCCCACTTCCGCTCGAGCCAGTGGATGAGCAGGTAGATCGACGTCGTGCGAAAGGGACTGCCCCCGACGAGCAGCGGCTCGAAGGTGAGTGCCTGGCGAAGCCGGTCGTCCTTGATGTAGCGCGCGACGGTGTCGTACACCGACCGCTGGCTGCCGAGGCGCACCATGTCGGGCAGCACGCGCAGCATCTGCGTGAGGCGGTGAAAGGGGCGGTCGGCGAGCTGCGTGTACCCCACGTCGAAGATGCGCTCTGCATGCTTCGCGAGGCGGCGGTACCCGTCCACATCCGCCGGCGACAGCCGCTCGATCTCGGCGAGCAGCCGTTCCTCGTCGCCGGAATAGTCGAAGGTCGAGCCGTCGTGAAAGACGATGCGGTAGAACGGGTCTATCGACACGAGCTCGAAGTAGTCGCGCGGGTCGCGGCCGAGCAGCGCGAAGAGCTCGTCGATGAGGTACGGCGCCGTGATGACCGTCGGCCCCGCGTCGAACGTGTAGCCATCGCGCTTGAAGACGCGCGCCCGGCCGCCCGGCTGGTCGAGCGCCTCGAGCACCGTGACGCCGTATCCGCGCGCCCGGAGGCGGATCGCCGCGGCCAGGCCGCCGAACCCCGACCCGATGACGACGGCGCGACGCTCAGTCACCGGCGAGACCGGCAAGCGCCGCGCGAAGGTGCGCGAAGTCCTCGATGATGACCGCGTCGAGCGCCGCGCTGCCGCGGGCCGCGTCATGGGCACCGGATCCGCCGAGCATGATGGGGGTCGCGTCATCCATCGCGGCGCCAAGCGCCTCTACCTCATGGATCACCTCGGCGGCGTTCATCCCGCGGACGATGCTCAGCAGCACGGCATGGGCGCGCACCTGCGACGCGGCGGTGGCGATGTCGCGGGCAGGCAGGTCGGGACCCAGGTACGTGACCTGGAACCCGGCGGAGGACGCGACGGCAGCGGCCATCATCGCGCCGAACTCGTGCCGCTCGCCTGCAGGCGTCGCCACGACGAGCCGTCGGTCGGCTGACGGCGCATGGAGCACCTCCAGCATGCTCCCAAGCGTGTCGCGCAGCGCGGCCGAGGCCACGTGCTCATGCGCGGTGCAGATTGCCCCCGCTTCCCACTGGCTTCCCACCGAGCGGCAGAGCGGTGCCATCACGTGCTCGATCACGCCGTCGGTATCCATGTCCATCATCGCGCGCTGCAGGACGCGCCGAACCCCGGGCCCGTCGAACGCGGCAAGGGCTCGCTCGGCGGATTCCAGGGCTTTCGCGGCGGCTGCGCCGAGGTGCGGAGCCCGCGGCGGCATCGGGTGCTCAGGTGCCTCGAGCAGCGCGGCGACCTCCGCCGGCCTCAGTGACGCGATGTACCCGATGCTGTGTCCCCGATCGACGAGCGTCCGGAGCGTACGGAGTCGTTCGATGTCGGCGTCGGAGTAGAGTCGGCGCGCCGTGCCCGATCGCGCGGGTGTGACGGCACCATACCGCCGCTCCCACGCGCGCAAGGTATCCGGGGTGATTCCCGATCGCTGGGCCGCGATCCGGATCGGGTGCCTGGGTGCGCTGAAAGTGTCTGGCATGGCTCAAGCTGCCCCTGTGTCCATGTTTTGTCAAGGAAACTAGAACATAATGTTGACAAAACATGGACAGTGAAGTAGCCTGCCTGTCGGGAGGGTATCACATGATGCGGAAGTGGATGGCTGGGACCCAGCAGGCAGGACCGGGCCGGAGCGACCTGATAGAGCGGATCGCGCTGATCGTGTTCTATGCGTTCACCGCGATGTCGGTCCTGGGCTACGCCGTGTTCGGCCTGCATCCAGAGCTGCTGGCGCAGACGCCGAGCGCGATCAAGGTGTACTCGGTGGCGTTCACCTTCTTTCCGCGCGCCCATGTGCTGCTCGGGTTCGCGACGCTCGCGCTCGTGCTCTTCCGGCGGACGGGCGTGCGCTGGCTGCCGGCGTTCGCCGCCTGCTACCTGCTGAGCCTCGGCAGCGAGCTGGCAGGCACCACGGTCGGGCTCCCCTTCGGGCCGTATCACTACACGGCCGGTCTGGGGACGAAGTGGTTCGGCCACGTGCCGGTGCTCATCCCCCTCAGCTGGTTCTTCATGGCGCTCCCGAGCTACCTCCTTGCGCGCGCCGCGCTCGCACGCGAGGCGCGCGGGTTGCGCGCGGGTCGCGTCATCACGATCGCGGTCGGGTCGCTCGTGCTGCTGGCGTGGGACCTCGCGCTCGACCCGGCGATGAGCTGGATCACGAAGTACTGG
This sequence comes from Gemmatimonadaceae bacterium, assembly GCA_013820975.1. Taxonomy (GTDB): domain Bacteria; phylum Gemmatimonadota; class Gemmatimonadetes; order Gemmatimonadales; family Gemmatimonadaceae; genus JACDHQ01. The sequence continues at coordinate 4,160 of JACDHQ010000025.1, read as the reverse complement.
GTGTGGGGGCAGGAGGGGCCGTACTACGGCATGCCACTGCTCAACCTCTTCGGCTGGTATGCCACGGGGATTGCGCTGATGATTGCGCTCGCCCTGCTCGGCGCCGACCGCTGGGGCGACGCCCTGCCGGTGCGCTGGATGCTCTGGTACTACGGCGCCAACCTCCTGCTGCCGCTCGGCATGATCGCGGCTGCCGGGTTGTGGTGGGCCGTGCTGTTCAGCATCGCGGCGGTGGGCGCGAGCCTCTGGCTTCCGCGGCTCTACGCCCCGCGGCCGCGCCGGCAGGCCGCCCCCTTGCAGGAGGCGTCGTGACCGCGAGTGCGCTCGCCGCCGTGGCAGCGCCCCCCCGGGCGTCGGGCTGGGCCGGCTACATGGGCCGGCACGGGCAGTCCTTCGCCTTCGCGTCGGCGTTCATGCCGGCGTCGGAACGCAAGCGCATCTCGGCGATCTATGCCTGGTGCCGCTACACCGACGACCTTGTGGACATCCCGCAGGGCCGCTCTGCCGAGACGTATCTCGATGGATGGCTCGCCCTCAGCCGCGCGGCCTACGACGGGCGCGCAACCGGCATTGAATTGCTCGATGACGTGATGCCCCTTGCGCGCCGCGACGGCGTTTCGTTTCGCTATCCCGCCGAGCTCATCGAGGGGATGCGGATGGACCTTCGTCACGAGCCGTACGAGGACCTGGCCGCACTGCGCATCTATCTCTGGCGCGCGGCCGGGACCGTGGGGCTGTGGCTCGCGGAATCGTACGGCATCCGCGATGCGTGGGCGCTCGAGCGCGCCGCGCAGCTCGGCCAGGCGATGCAGCTCACGAACATCATCCGTGACGTCGGCGAGGACCTCGACCGCGGACGGCTGTACCTGCCGCTCGACCGAATCGCCGCGTACGGCCTCACGCCGGCGATGCTGGTCGAGGCACGCCGCACCGGCACGCCGCTCGGGGCCGGGTGGTGCGCGCTGATCGAGGAGCTCATCGCCGTCGCGGAGCACGACTACGCCGAGGCGCGCGACGCGCTGCACCTCCTGCCCGCGGGATTCCGGCAGGCGGCGTCGGTCGCGTCGCTCGTGTACGCGGGCATCCACGGCGCCGTGCGCCGCATCGGGCACCAGACGTTGCTCGAGCGCGCCGCCACGACGCGTGCCGAGAAGATCGCGCTCGCCTTCCGGGCCGTGAGCACATGAGGGCGACACCGCCCGGTGGCGTGCAGGAGCTGGTCGTCCTCGTGGACGAAGCCGATCGCGAGATCGGGACGGCGCCAAAGCTCGATGCGCATCGTACGGGAGCCCTGCACCGTGCGGTGTCGGTGTTCCTCACTGCCGGCCACCGGGACATCCTCCTCCAGCAGCGAGCAGCCGGCAAGTATCACTCGCCGGGACGGTGGTCGAACACCTGCTGCGGACATCCGCGCGCGGGGGAGGACCCGCGCGCCGCCGGGTCGCGACGGCTCCTCGAGGAGATGGGCATCGTCTGCAACCTCGAGCCGGCCGGGAAGTTTCACTACCGCGCAGATCTCGGACATGGACTCACGGAGCACGAGATCGACCACGTGTTCGTCGGCCGGTGGCACGCACGGCCACATCCCGATCCGGTCGAAGTCGGCGCATGGCGGTGGATCTCGGTGGCCGACCTGGAGGCCGACCTCGCAGCCAATCCCGACACGTATACCGCGTGGGTGTCGCAGGCTCTCGAGGTGGCGCGGCAACACGAGTTACTCCGGTAGGGGGTAGGGGGTCGGGAGCCGGGCGCTAGCCGCGGACGCGATCTCCAGCCGCCATCGCCAGCTTCACGTACAGGCCCACCGCGTCCTCGAGCTCGTCGATCCCGACCGACTCGTCATCGGTGTGCGCGACGTGGATCGTCCCCGGGCCAAGCAGGTAGGGCGTGCCCCAGGTGCTGAGGTTCGGGACGTCGGTCGCGTAGGCGACGACGTCGGTTTCGAAGCCTGCAATCGACGTGAGCCGCACGGCGGGCACGGTCTCGCCCACGTCGATGTCTGCGCGCCCGTCGGCCCAGCGCATGAACCGCGCGAGTGTCTCGTCGACGGGGCCGACGAGTCGCGCCATCAGGCGCGCCTCCGCCCAGGGCGCGATGACGTTGTCGGCCACGCCGCCCGAGAGCGAACCGATGTTGACCGTCGTGGCACCGAGCACCTCGTCATGTGGAAGCTCGAGCGCCGGAAGCGTCGCGAGCAGCGCCACCAGGCGCTCGGTCGCGCTGTCCCCGAGATGCGGGTACGCCGAGTGTGCGGCGCGCCCCGTCGTACGGACCCGGAGGCGCACCGCCCCCTTCGTCCCGAGCGCGAGCCGGTTCTCCGTGGGCTCGCCGTTGATCAGCACGCGGCTCGACGTGGCGAATCGGTTGGCCGCGTGTGCGCCATCGTGCGTCGTCTCCTCGCCGACGACGAACAGCAGCGCCACCGGCATCCCGGCGTCGCGGAGCTTCCCTGCCGCGACGATCATTGCCGCGGCGATCCCCTTGGCATCGCAGGCACCGCGGCCATGGAGGCGACCAGCATCCCGGCGCGGCGCAATGTATGGCGGCACGGTATCGAGATGGGTCGACAGCGTCACGAGCGGCGCATTATCCGACGTCGCCAGCAGGTTGTCGCGCCCCGGGGTGACCGGAATGCGCGTCGTCCGCCAGCCGAGCTCCCGCAGCAGCTGCTCGGCCTGTGCGATCACCTCGCCTTCGCGCCCGCTCGTCGAGTCCACCGCCATGAGCCGCATCGCGATGCCGGCGACGCCGGTTGCCGGCGTGGCCACGGTTTGCCCCGTGCGGGGACACACCTATACGACGCCCTGCACTTCGGGGACCACGCCCTGGGTCTCGGTCGGCGTCGCGCTGCGATCGAGCTTCGTCGCGATGATCGCGTCGGTGGGGCACTGGTGTACGAAGTCGCCGTCGGCCGGCGACCAGTCCACGATGTGCGTGCGTGCGAACGCCTTGCCCGACGCCTCGAGCCCCATCAGCGACGGCGCGAGCGCGACGCAGAGCCCACACCCGGTGCAGCGCCCCTTGTCCACCTCGAGCCGGAAGCGTCGCCGCGGGAAGATGCCGCCAGGCTGCTCGAAGACGCTGTCGAGATCCTCGAGCGCCTTCATCCCCGCCCGGTACCCCTCCGCGATGTTCGCCTCGGTGTGCGTGAAGTCGAGCCAGCTTCCGCGCCCGATCTTCGGCCGCACGAGCACCATCGGCGGCCCCTTCCAGTAGTCGAGCGGGAACTGCTGCAGCCTGTGCATCATCACCGTCGCCGCGCGCATGTACACGGAGGCGAAACCGAGGGAGGTGGCGTTGGACATCGGCGACATGTCGGTGCTGCCGACGTCCACCGCGATGACGATGTCGGCCCCCTGCGACCCGATGTTGACCGGGAGGTTGTCCACCGCCCCGCCATCGATGCAGTGCCGCTCGCCGACCTGGCCGGGCGGGAAGTATCCCGGCAGCGCGCACGACGCATAGACGGCGTCGCGGACCGTCACGTCCTGCAGCCCCGGCAGCCCCCACACGACCTGCACGCCGTGCTCGACGTCGACGGTGTTGACGAGGAGCGGCTGGTCCAGCTCCGTGAAGGTGACGTCGGGGATGACCGAATTCACGAGCTCCCGCAGCGGCTCCTCGAGGTAGATCGAGGGCGACTTCATGCGCTCCATCAGCATCGCGAAATGATTGATGCGAAAGAGATCCTTGCGCCGGAGGGCCTTGGCGCGGTCGGCCATCTCGTCGACCGACATGCCGCCGACCATCGCGGCGGCGATGAGCGCCCCGATGCTGGTCCCCGCAAAGCGCGTGGGCACCACGCCGCGCTCGGCGAGCGCGCGCAACACGCCGAGGTGGGCGAAGCCCTTGAGGCCTCCACCACCAAGGACGAGTGCGACGTTGCGGGCTGGAGCGGAGGCGGGAGGGGTCATGGAGGGAAGTACGTGAACGCCGGCTGTTCCGGGAGACGGAGCAGCCGGCGTTCAGGCAACCGGAACGAGCGGCTTACTTGAGGTACTGGTACAGGCCCCAGAGGCCGATGCCGGCGCCCGCAACCATGATGATCGTTCCGGCCTCGTCGCCGATCACGGCCCCGGCGATCAGCGTCGCAAGCCCGACGAACATGAGCGCGCGCGACTGGCCGAGTCCCATCCGGGACTGCATTGCGGCGGCTTCGG
>JACDHQ010000024.1 GCA_013820975.1 Gemmatimonadaceae bacterium | reverse complement strand
ACCTTCACGAGCTGGATCACGCCCGGCGGCAGCTCGTCGGGCTGGAGGATGCGGTCGATGCGCTCTTCCGCCTTCTCCTCGATGCTCGCCTTTGCGTCGTTCGCGGCCTCGATGATCGTGCGGACCTGGTCGTTCGCCTTCTTGTTCTCGACCCGGAAGGTCTTGAGGTCGAGCGTCGCGAAGCGCGTGGCATCGAGGACGTCGCGGGTGAGCTTCGTGCCCGCCGGGATCGCCTCTTCCACCGTGCCGCTCTTCAGCGCCAGCGCCACCGCCTGCCCTTCGAGCAGCACGGCGAGCTCGCCATCGCGCACTTCGTTGACGCGCAGCTTCTCCTCGGCCTCGAGCCGGCGCACTTCGCCGATCCGCTCGCCGCGGTCCTTCTCGACCACCGAATCCTCGATGCGCGAGAAGATCTTCACGTCGATGACCACGCCTTCCATCCCCGGCGAGACCTTGAGCGACGAGTCCTTCACGTCCTTCGCCTTCTCGCCGAAGATCGCCGTCAGCAGCTTCTCTTCCGGCGAGAGCTCCGTCTCGCCCTTCGGCGTGATCTTGCCGACGAGGATGTCGCCCGGCTTCACGTGCGCCCCGATGCGCACGATGCCGCGCTCGTCGAGGTCCAGCAGCGCGTCTTCCGACACGTTCGGGATCTCGCGCGTGATCTCCTCCTGCCCACGCTTCGTGTCGCGCACGTGCAGCTCGAGCTCCTGGATGTGGATCGACGAGTAGACGTCGTCCTTCACCAGCCGCTCGGACAGCACGATCGCGTCCTCGAAGTTGTGCCCGTACCAGGGCATGAACGCCACCGTCACGTTCGACCCGAGGGCCAGCTGCCCCTGCTCGGTCGCCGCGCCGTCAGCGAGCACGTCGCCGTCCTTCACCTTCTGCCCGAGGCGCACCAGGGGGCGCTGGTTGATCGCCGTGTCCTGGTTCGTGCGCCAGTACTTCTTGATCCGGTAGCGGTCCTGCTGCGTCAGCCGCGCGAGCGGCCGCGCCTCGTCCGCCGCGGTGCGCTCGGCGCTGCCGGTGTCGACGATGATCTCGTCGGCCGTCACGCGCGTCACCACGCCGTCGCGGCGCGCGATGACCACCGCGCCCGAGTGCTTGGCCACCGTCTCCTCGAGGCCCGTGCCGACCACCGGGGTCCGCGGGTTGAGGAGTGGCACCGCCTGGCGCTGCATGTTCGAGCCCATCAGCGCGCGGTTCGCGTCGTCGTGCTCGAGGAACGGAATCAGTGCGGCGGCGATGGAGACCAGCTGCTCCGGCGCCACGTCCATGTAGTCGATCCGATCGGGCGATACGAGCGGAAGGTCGGCCTTCTGGCGGCAGAGCACGAGCTCGTCCGCGAACGTGCCGTCCGGGTGGATCCGCGCGTTGGCCTGCGCGATGACCGAATCCTGCTCACGGTTCGCGTCGACCCAGGAGATGTCCCCTGTCACCTTGCCGTTCTTGACCGTCAGGTACGGCGTCTCGATGAACCCGAGGTCGTTGACGCGCGCATACGTCGCGAGCGACGTGATGAGGCCGATGTTCGGGCCTTCCGGCGTCTCGATGGGGCACATGCGCCCGTACTGCGAGTAGTGCACGTCGCGCACCTCGAAGCCGGCGCGCTCGCGGGTCAGGCCGCCCGGGCCGAGGGCCGAGAGGCGCCGCTTGTGCGTCAGCTCGGCGAGCGGGTTCGTCTGGTCCATGAACTGCGACAGCTGCGACGACCCGAAGAAGGCCTGGATCACCGCGCTCACCGTCCGCGCGTTCACGAGGTCATCGAGCGACACCTTCTCCGGGTCGGTGTTGATCGACATGCGCTCCTTTACCAGGCGCGCCATGCGGCTCAGGCCGACCGAGAACTGGTTCGCGATGAGCTCACCCACCGAGCGGATGCGGCGGTTGCCGAGGTGATCGATGTCGTCGACATCGCCACGGCCTTCCGCCAGCTCGATGAGGTAGTGGACGATCGCCACAAAGTCGTCCTTCGTGAGCACGGTCGTCGACGCCGCGGTCGAGAGGCCGAGGCGCTGGTTGATCTTGTACCGGCCGACGCGGCCGAGGTCGTAGCGCTTGGGGCTGAAGAAGAGCCGGTCGAGCGCCTGGCGCGCCGTCTCGATGTCCGGCGCATCGCCCGGGCGCAGCAGCGAGTACACGGCGCGGAGCGCCATCGCCTCGCCCTCCTCGCGCGTCGCGAGGCGCTCGTCGTCCGAGCCCTTCGTGACGACGCGGGCCGTCGGGTCCTTCGCGATCGTGTTCTTGATCAGCGTCGACTCGGCACGGCCCGACGCCACGAACACGCGGACCTTCACCACGTCGGCCTTGCGGATGCGCTTGACGACCGCGTCGCTGAGTGCCTGCCCCGTCTCGGCGACCACCTCGCCCTCCGGATCGACAATGTCGTGCGAGAGCACGCGGCGCGTCGGGCGCTCGCCGCGCTCGACCGCGTCCATCTCGTCGCGCAGGTCCACCGTCATGTACGAGGCGAAAACCTTGACCTTGTCGATGTTCTGGCGGCGGAGCCGGTTGTACACCTCTTCCGTCAGCTCGTCGCCCTCGTGCACCAGGTACTCGTTCTCCAGGCGCTCGCGCTCGGCCCGCAGCTTCTTCGTGCGCAGCTTCGGCGCATCCTCGGGGGTCGCTTCACCGGGGAGGCTGATGTCCTCGGCGATGATGGCGCCGATCACCTCACGGATGTCCGTGCGCGACTCGCGGACCTTGGTCAGGTCCAACTCGCGGACGGCAAAGAACAGACGCAGAATGTCGGAGTTCGACCCGTAGCCGAACGCGCGCAGGAGCGCGGTGGCGGGGAACTTCTTCTTCTTGTCGATATGGACGTAGATGACGTCGTGGATGTCGACGGTGAACTCCACCCACGATCCACGGAAGGGGATGATGCGCGCCGAGATCAGCCGCTGGCCGTTGGGGTGCGTGCTCTCCTCGAACACGACACCGGGCGACCGGTGCAGCTGGCTGACGATGACGCGCTCGGCCCCGTTGATGACGAAGGTGCCCAGGGGCGTGAGGAGCGGCAGCTCACCGAGGTAGACCTCCTTCTCGATGATGTTCCGCGGCCGCTTGGTGCCGTTCACTTCCTCGTTGATCACGAGTTGAAGCGTGGCCTTGAGCGGCGCCGAGTAGGTCATGTCCCGCTCGATGCACTCCTCGACCGAGTACTTCGGCTCGCCCAGGTTGTACCGGACGAACTCGAGCGAAAAGTTTTCGTGGACGTCGGCAATCGGGAACAGGTCCTTGAAGACCCGCTCGAGGCCGATGTCCTCACGGTCGTGCGAAGCGGCATCCAGCTGGAGGAGCGCCTCGAAGGCGCGCGTCTGGATGTCGAGGAGGTGGGGCATTTCCATGCCGCCACCGAGCTTCGCGAAGGAGATCTGCTTAATCGCTTCAGGCATGTAGGCTCACCCGGGCACAGGCGAAAAACAGGTTCGCCCCCGCCGAAGCCGCATTGTTGCGGCCGGCAGGGGGAACCCGTGAACAGCTTTGTGGACGAACGGATCGATCGGTATGCAGCACGGCGGGGTCTGGATGAAGTAAGGAGATGCGAGATGCGAGATGCGAGCGGCGCTCGCATCTCGTATCTCGTATCTCTCCTTACTTCACCTCGACCGTCGCGCCCTGCTCTTCGAGCTTGGCCTTCAGCTGCGCGGCCTCGTCCTTCGTCGCGCTCGCCTTCACGGTCTGCGGTGCGCCGTCGACCAGGTCCTTGGCTTCCTTCAGGCCGAGGCCCGTGATCTCGCGGACCACCTTGATGACCTGGATCTTCTTGGCGCCAGCATCCTTCAGCACCACGTCGAACTCGGTCTGCTCCTCGGCGGCCGCGGCCGGGGCCGCACCTGCACCACCACCAGCCGGCGCGCCGCCCACGGGGGCCGCGGCGATCGTGACGTTGAACTTCTCCTTGAACGCCTCGATCATGTCGGCGAGCTCGAACACGCTCATGTTGCCGATCGCGTCGAGGATTTCGTCCTTGCTCAGAGTCGTAGCCATTGTAATTCTCTCCGGAAATTGATAGTCGGTCAGTCGATTACTTCGTGAAAATCAGCCTTTCAGTCGGCACGGGGGCGTTCACCCGGACCGTCGACTGATCGACTTCTCAGGCGCCCTCGCGCTGAGTCTTCAGCGCCTCGAGCGCACCAGCAAACATTCCCATCAGGCCATTCATCGCGCCCAGGAACCCCGCCATCGGGTACTGGAGGCTGGCGCCGAGCTCGGCGAGCATCTGCTCGCGTGAGGGCATCGACGCCATCTGCTTGACCTGCGCCGCGTCGAGCGGGCGCCCCTCGAACAGGCCTCCCTTCACCGACGGACGCTGGTCGTTCTCCTTCGCGAAGTCGGTGAGAAGCTTCGCCGCGGCCACCGGGTCGTTCGAGATGATGACGCCCGTCGGGCCGCGGAGCCGCTCGCCCGTCAGGCCGCTCTCGTTCACGGCGCGCAGGGCCAGCGTGTTCTTGATGACCACATACTCCACGTCCGCCTTGCGCAGGCGACGGCGGAGGTCGGTCATCCGCTTCACGTTGAGTCCCGTGAAGTCCGTATAGTACAGGGCCTTCGCCGAGCGGAGCTTGTCCGCCAGCGCGACCACCACCTTGTCCTTGTCGTTTCTCTTCATGGCCGGTTACCGGTAAGGCGTGGTGTCGACCGTCACGCCGGGGCCCATCGTGCTGGACACCGCGACGTTGCGGACGTAGACGCCCTTCGCGGCCGTGGGCTTCGCGCGGACGATCTGGTCCATGAATGCGTTGAAGTTCGTCTCCAGCGCCTCGATCGGGAACGAGACCTTGCCGATGGCCGCGTGCACGTTACCGCTCTTGTCGACGCGGAACTCGATCTTGCCGGCCTTCGTCTCACGCACGGCATTGCCGACGTTGAACGTGACCGTGCCGGCCTTCGGGTTCGGCATGAGGCCGCGAGGACCGAGCACGCGGCCGAGTGCGCCGAGCTGCCCCATCTGGTCCGGGGTGGCGATCAGCACGTCGAAATCGAGCCAGCCGTCCTTGATCTTCTGCAGGAACTCGGTGCCGACAAAGTCCGCACCCGCCTCCTCCGCCTCCTTCACCTTGTCGCCGGCCGCGATGACGAGCACGCGGACCGCCTTGCCGGTGCCGGCGGGGAGCACGACCGTGCCGCGCACCACCTGGTCGGCGTGGCGCGGATCGACGCCGAGGCGCACTGCCACCTCGACCGTCTCGTCGAACTTGGCAAAGGCCGCTTCCTTCACGACCTCGATCGCCTTCCGTGCCTGGTAGGCGGTCGCCAGCTCGCGCTTCTTCGCGGCCGCCTCGTACTTCTTGCCGTGGGCGCGCATCAGTCCACCACCTCCACGCCCATCGACCGCGCTGCGCCGGCAACCATCGCCATCGCTGCGTCGACCGACTCGCAGTTGAGATCGGGCATCTTCATCTCCGCGATCTTCCTGACCTGCGCCGTGCTGATCTTGCCGACCTTGGTGCGATTCGGCACGCCTGACCCCTTCTCGAGGCCCAGCTCCATCTTGATGAGGATCGCCGCGGGCGGCGTCTTCAGGATGAAGGTGAACGACTTGTCGGAGTAGATCGTGATCTCGGCCGGGAGGATCGTCCCCATCTGGTTCTGCGTCCGTGCGTTGAACTCCTTCACGAACTGCATGATGTTGATCCCCTGCGGGCCGAGCGCAGTTCCGACCGGCGGGGCAGGCGTCGCCTTCCCCCCGGGGATCTGCAGCTTGACGAACCCGGTGACCTTCTTAGCCATCAAACCTCCCTTCGCGAATGCCCGGCGCGCTGTGCGCGCCGGGACGTGCTCCCACGTTGGTGCTTAGCGTCGGTGTGGTAGGCCGACGTCCGTCCGAGATGCGAGATGCGAGATGCGAGACGTACTCGCTACTGCTCGCATTTCGCATCTTGCATCTCTCAGTAGGCTCTTAGCTGCAGGTAATCCAGCTCGACCGACGTGGGCCGGCCAAAAAGGCTCACCGACACGCGAACTTTCCCCTTGTCCGGCAGCACTTCCTCGACCGTCCCGCTGAACTCCGTGAACGGGCCCTCGGTGATCTCCACCGCCTGGCCGATCAGGAACGGGATCTCCTCCTTCGGGGCCGTCTCCGCCACCTCATCCGCGATGCCGAGGAGGCGATTGACCTCATCGGCGCGGAGCGGCTGCGGGAACTTGCGGTCGTGCCCCACGAACTTGATCACGCCCTGGATGGAGTTGATCACGTGCGCGGCTTCCTGGTTCATCAGCATCTCGACGAGCACGTAGCCCGGAAAGAGCTTGCGCTCGACGTTCACCTTCTTGCCGTTCTTGATCTCGACGACGTCCTGCGTCGGCACGAGGGCCTGCCGGATCGGCCGCTCCTCGGGCGCGCGGGCATCGGCCTCGATCTTCCGCTGGATGAGCGAGCGGACCTTGTTCTCGTGACCCGCCGTCGTCTGGATGGCATACCAGCGGTGGTCGGTGACGGTCATCGTCATCAGCCCCCCGTGAACAGCGACGGGATCAGCCGGACGAGAATCCCCTGGAGGATGATGTCCAGGATCCAGATGACGAGGGCGAAGATGAGCACGAAGATGATGATGGCGACCGTCGCCGAGCGCACCTGCGTGTGCTCGGGCCACGTGACCTTGCGCAGCTCCACGATGACTTCGTGATAGAAGTTCACGAGCCCGCGGAACCCGCCCGGGCCCGACGGCGCCGGCGAGGTGCCCTTGGTCCCCGAGGGGACGGCGACGTCCGCCATTACTTCGTTTCCTTGTGGAGCTGGTGCTTGTTGCAGCGCGGGCAATACTTCTTCCACTCGACGCGCTCCGGATGCGCGCGCTTGTTCTTCGTGGTGAAGTAGTTGCGGTTCTTGCACTCGCTACAGGCGAGGATGATGTTGTCGCGTGCCATGAGAGATCCCTGGGACAGCCGCAAGCCCGTCCCACGGCGGTAGTCGCCATCGGACCGGCATGCGAATCACTGCAGCGCCCGCGCTCCCGCGCCGGCACCTCCTTCACTTCCAGTGCGGCACCCCGCACCCCAGCCCTGCGGCCGACGGCGCGCCGCAAGAAGAGCTGACGACCGGGATTGAACCGGTGACCTCATCCTTACCAAGGATGTGCTCTACCAACTGAGCTACGTCAGCAAAACAGCTATCAGCTATCAGCTATCAGCCGGAAGCTGACGGCGCAAACACCACACTGCGGACAGACTCGACTGCGCATCGCACGCCCATCGTTCAGAGCGGGAGACGGGGCTCGAACCCGCGACATCCAGCTTGGAAGGCTGGCGCTCTACCAACTGAGCTACTCCCGCGGCAGTCCCGTCATGGTGGGGGAAGGATTCGAACCTTCGAAGGCGTAAGCCGGCAGATTTACAGTCTGCTCCCGTTGGCCACTTGGGTACCCCACCGGATCACGCGCTCATCTCCCCAGAGCTGACGGCGAGACTCGAACTCGCGACCGCTCGATTACAAATCGAGTGCTCTACCAACTGAGCTACGTCAGCGGCTGACCGTTTCTGCGCGAGACTCGTAGGATAACGGAGCTTATTTTATGTGTCAACGGCGCGGCGGAGCCGCGTCTGGGCGCCGGCGCCTCACCAGCGGGGCCAGTACCGTCCGGCCACCGCCTCCCCTATCGCGCCCGGCGCCACTGGGTGGCGCCCGCCTTGTCCTCGAGGATTATCCCCTGCTCCTTGAGCTCGTCCCTGATGGCGTCCGATTGGGCAAAATCCCGACTCTCCCGCGCCGCGCGCCTCGCCGCCAACCGCTCCTCCACCCACGCCACCAGCCTTGGATCCTCCTCCTCCACGTCCGGGACCAGGTCCAGCACGGAGTCGATCCGGGCAAACGCCTCCCGGGCGCGGTCAAGCGCCTCTGGCTCAGCCCCTTCCCGGTCGAGCTCGGCGTTGCCCCGGCGGACGAAGGTGAACAGCGCAGCCAGCGCCTCAGGGGCGTTCAGGTCGTCGAACAGCGCCTCCGACGTCGCCGCAACGGCAGCGTCCGCCGCTTCGCCCAGCTCGGCCGTGCCACCCAAGGCGTCATCCAGCCGCTCCTTGAACTGTCCGACCCGCCGAACCGCCTCAATCGACCCCTCCAGCGCCTCCTCCGACAGGTTCAGCTCCTTCCTATAGTGAGTGCTGAAGATCAGGTGCCGCACCGCCGCCGCCGGAATCCGCTGCTCGCGCAGGTCCTTCACCGTCTTCACGTTCCCGAGCCGCTTCGCCATCTTCGTCCCGTCCAACAGCAGAAAGGCACCATGGCACCAGCATCGCGCAAACTGCTTGCCGGTGGCCGCCTCCGACTGCGCAATCTCGTCCTCGTGGTGCGGGAAGATCAGGTCGATCCCGCCGGCGTGGATGTCCAGTGTCTCCCCCAGCAGGTCGATCGCCATCGCCGAGCACTCCAGGTGCCACCCGGGGCGCCCGCGCCCCCACGGTGAGTCCCACGCCGCCTCGACCTGCTCGTCCTCAGGCTTCGCTGCCTTCCACAGCGCGAAGTCCTGCGCGTTCTCCTTGGTGTAGTCGTCCTGGGCAACGCGGGCGCCCGAGCGCACCTCGCGCGTGTCGAGGCGCGACAGCCGACCATACCCTGCGAACCGCCCGATCGCGAAGTAGACCGACCCGTCCTCCGCCTGGTATGCCGTTCCGGACGCGACGAGCCGCTCCACCAGTGCGATCATCTGCGGGATGTAGTCGGTCGCCTTTGGATACGTCTCGGCGGGCTGGATGCGGAGGTAGTCGCGATCGGCAAAGAAGATCTCGCTCACCGGCTCCGTCACCTCGCGGATGCGCTTCCCCTGCTCCACGGCCCGCGTGATGATCTTGTCGTCCACATCCGTCAGGTTCATCACCTGGTTCACGCGCCACCCACGCAGCTGGAGCGTGCGGCGCAGCAGGTCGACGAACAGGAACGTGCGAAAGTTGCCGAGGTGCGCGGGGTTGTAGACGGTCGGCCCGCAGGAGTAGATGCTGACGATGTCGCCGTCGGCGGGAGCGAAGGGCTCGACCGCGCGCGACAGCGTGTTGAAGAGGCGGAACTCGGTCATGCGCTGGAGTCTAACGAGGGACGGCAGCGGGCACCGGCTGTGCCCCGGCCTCCAGGAAGCCGATCACGTCCACGCGCTCCCCGACCGGCGGGATCACTCCGCCGTCGGGCACCGGTAGCCGCAGCACGAGCGTGCGGTCGCGCGTGGTCTTCCTGAACCCTTGCCCTTCGTAGATGCGGGTGATGAGGATTCGCCGCACGAGGACCATCGTCACCGCCAGCGTCGGCACGGCCACCAGCAGCCCCGCTGCCCCGAGCAGCTTCCCCATCACGAGCACCGCCATGATGCTGAGCACCGGCGGCAGGTCGACCTTCTTGGAGATGATCACCGGGTGGATGACGTTGCTCTCCAGCACGTGAATGACGGTGCCGAGCCCGATGACCAGCAGGGCGCGCGTGCCGCCGCCGGGCGTGCCGAGCACGAACAGCGCCGGCAGCAGCGTCGAGACCAGCGTACCGAAGAAGGGGACGATCGCCACGAGTCCGGTGAACACCCCGAACGCGAGGAAGAAGGGCACGTCGAGCAGGTAGAGGCCGAGGGCCGTCAGGGCACCGAGGATCGTCATGCCGAGCAACTGCGCGACGATCCACGAGCGCAGCGTCTCGCCAAGGTCGCCCAGCACGTCGCGTACGAGGTCGCGGTGGATCGGCGGGAACAGTGCGATCAGCCACTCGCGGTACAGCGCCGGGTGCAGTGACAGGTAGATGCCCATCACGCCCACGGAGAAGATGCTGATCGCCCCGTGGACGATGCCGAAGACCTTCGGCACCACATCGCCGAACTGCGCCGAGACCTGGTTGTAGACGGCGAAGAGAATGCGATGCTCGCCGGGTTTTACCAGGTCGCGCAGCGGCCCGAAGCGGAGGATCAACCGCTCCAGCGACGTCTCCCATGCGGTGATGTATTCGGGGAGCACGGTGACGAGCTGCTGCGTCTGCTGCACGATTGGGGGCACGAGCATCGCCACGAAGCCGGCGAGGCCGAGCACCGTGAGCAGGAGCCCGGCGGTCAGCGCCAGTCGCGGTGGCATCCCCGCGCGGCGCTCGATCCAGTCGGCGACCGCACGGAGGTAGAGCGACAGCAGGATGCCGAGAAAGAGCAGCAGCAGGACGTCGGCGACCGTCCGGAACAGCAGCAGGAGCAGGACCGTGATGACGGTGCCGGCCAGCACCGGGGCGAAGCGGAATCGGCGGAGGCCTTCCGGGGCGACGGCGCTAGTGGGCACGTGGTCTCATCGGCTCAGGTGCCCTGCTTGTCCTCGGCTTCCTCGAACTCCGCGGCGACCGTCTCGCCCTTTCCGGCGCCGATCTGGCGGGCTGCCGGGCTGCTGCCCGCGGGGAGCACGCCCATCTTCTGCTTCAGCTCGAGCAGCCGCGCATCGACCGACGACAGGGCCGCCGACTTCTCGAGCTGGCGGAAGTCGCGCTTCAGCGTGTCACCCGACATCTCCTCGTCGATCTCGCTCGAGGCGCGGATCATCCGCTCGTTCTGGTCGATGCGCTCTTCCATCCGCGAGAACGCCTCGAACGCGCTCTGCTCCGACAGCGACGACATCGTGTCGGCGATGCGCTTCTGCGCCTCGGCGCGACGCTGGCGGGCGACGAGGAGGTTCTTCTTGCGCTTGGCCTCCTCGATCTTGTCGTTGAGGTCGCGGAGCTGGTTCTTGAGCTTCTCGGTCTCGACCTGATGCGTCTCCCACGTCCCCTGGAGCTGCTGTGCGTGCGATGCATGCTCCGACTGGCGCACGAGCGCCTGCTTCGCGAGGTCGTCCTTTCCTTCCTGGATGGCGACCATGGCGCGACGCTCCCATGCCTCGGCTTCCTTGTACTCGTTGTCGGCCTGGTCGCGCAGGCGCCGCTCGTCGGCGATGGCCGTGGCGACCTGCTGCTTGGCCTGGACGAGCTGCGAGCGCATGTCCACCAGGATCTGCGTGAGCATCTTCTCCGGGTCTTCGGCCTTGGAGATGAGGTCATTCAGGTTCGAGCGGAACAGCTGCGAGAAACGATCGAAGATGCCCATGGGTCAGTTAGCCTCGCGGTACGAGCCGAGCTCCCGCAGATGTGACGCCAGCGAGACGTTCATGCTCTCGTAGGCCGCCAGGAATTCCTCATAGTCGAGATGCGACAGTTCCAGCGCCTCGGTCATGACGATCGACTCCGACTCGATGCCGTAGGACCCGTGAATGAGGTCGGTGGCGTTCAACTCGAGCAGGCGGCGGCTCAACCGCTCCATCTCGCCATCCCGTGTCGGCACGTTCATCACCTTCACGCGCATGATGACGACGGGCGGCGAATGATGCACGACGAGCGAGAAGTCGAGTTCTCCCCCCGGCTTGACCATCCACATGCCGGGATCGACCTCCTGGACGGTTGCGGATTCCTCGGAAGCCAGCCGATTGAGGAACCGCTCGATGTCTTCGTGATTTGCCATGAGTCTCGAGG
>JACDHQ010000362.1 GCA_013820975.1 Gemmatimonadaceae bacterium | reverse complement strand
ACCCCGGTGCGCGCTGTACCTGTTCGGTGGTCGTGAGCGCCGAGGCGCCGCCGGCGAGCGAGATGATGCGCGCGCCGCGGTCGTAGCTGGCGATGAGCGCGCCCTCGGACGTCGCGAGAGGGACGTAGTAATCGCCGGCGGCGTGCAGCCCGTTGACGCGCAGGGGCCCGATGAGCCCCGTCGGGATGCACGTCATCCCGATGTAGTTCTCGATGTTGCCCTTCAGCGCCGCGGGATCGATCTCGTCCGCGCGCCCGGCGAGCGCCGGCACGTCGACGCCGCGCTGCTCGATCGCGGCGATGCGCTCGGCGCGGGCCTCGGCGGTCCAGAGCGCCTGGCCCGGGACCCGGGGGCCGAGCGGCTGCTCCTCGACGGGGACGGGGCGCAGGCGGCCGGTGAGGACGTCGAACGACTGCCCGCGACTGAGTCGCTGCGCGAGCTCGCGGGCGCGGGTGTAGGAGATCGGCATGTGGGCGGTGGCGCTGGAGGCGGGATGGGACGCCACGAAGGTACTTCCAGGGTCGCCGGCTGGCGAGGGAAACGACAGAGCCCGGACGCGGGGTTGGCGGCCGGGCTGGGCGTCTGGCGACGATCTGTAGCTGTCAGCCACGGCGGACGGTGGCCGGACTCACAGACGATGGGCTCTGGGCTTTGGGCTTTCGCCTTTGGACAAACGGTGAAGCGGAGGGTGAGGGACTCGAACCCCCAAGCCCTTTCGGGCGCCAGTTTTCAAGACTGGTGCAATAGCCATTCTGCCAACCCTCCTGCGGCCGAGAAATCTATCGGGGGGCAGCGCCTCGAGAAACGGTCTGGCCAGGCCGCCAGCAGCAACCCGGCAACCCGGCGGAGGGGCCTCACATCATCGAGACCCCTCCGCTATTCCCGTCACCCCGCCGTCACCCCTCGATGCTTGCAATCAAACGGCGGGCGTACGCCGCCAACGGCTCCGCCGCCGCCGCCGTGAGCCGCCCGCTGCGCACCAGCGCATCGAGCTCGTTCACGAACGCCGCGATCACCTGCGCCGCCGCTCCGTTCTCCCGGTCGAGGAGTTTACCCGCTGCCTGCAGCTTCGCGAGGAGGGACTGCGTCTCGCCCTGCCGGAGCGAAAGGGCGCGGACCTGAGCGATCAGCACGTCCAACCCCTCCGCTGGCGAGCGCACTACGACGGAGGCGCTTCCGGTCCCGTGCGCCGCGCCGTCGGTGACCGTCACGCCGACCGTGAACGTGCCTGCGACGGCGTAGCGGTGCTCGAGCGTGAATGTCTTGCCATCGAGCGCGAGCCCCGTGGTGCCGCTGCCATCGCCGAACTCCACCGTCGCCGTCCACATGTCGGCGCCCGGGTCGGTGAACGTCCCGCTGCCGTGGTACGTCTCGCCCTGGAGGATCACCGCCCCGGCAGCGATCGTCGCCACCGGCGCGACGTTCGTGACCGTGATCGCGCGCGTCGCAGACGCCGATGCGCCGTGGCGGTCCGTCACCGTGAGCGTGACGCTGAAGGCGCCGTCATTGGCGAAGGTGCGAGTGGCCTCTGCTCCCGTCAGGATGACCCCGTCGCTGAACGCCCAGGTCCAGGCGAGTGCGTCCCCATCCGGATCCGTGGACGTGGCGCCGCTCAGCGTGATCGCGCTCCCTTCGGCCACGGTCGCGGGTCCGGAGATGATCGCCGTGGGCGCCGCGTTGAGTGTCGTGAACCGGACTGCGTCGGCGGCGAGCGAGCCGCTCCCGCTCAGCGGGCGCGCCATCGTCACGCGGGCCCAGCCGGCGCGCGCGAACGTATATGTACCAAGCCTGTTCCAGCGTGCGCCGTTCGTCTGCTGGCTCATCCGGTGGTCGCCGAGCAGCGTGATGCCGTCCGTGTCGTACACCTGGTACGGCGCGGTGGCCGAACGCGTGCTCGCCGCCGGCCACCACGCGTCAACGGCATAGCTGCCGGGGGCGGGGAGGTGCACCAGGAAGCTCGCCGCCCCCGTCGCCGCGGTGCCGCTGTGGAGGCGGAAGTTGTTGTCACGCCACGAAGTCATGTTCGATCCGTTCGTGAACTCCGACGACGCGCCGAAGCGCGTCCAGAGGTCGTTGTTCGCGTTGTCATGATCGACGACGGCAACGGCCCCCTCGGCCGGCAGCGTGTGCGATGCCACCGGCAGCGTCACGCCGAACTGCGTGAGGTAGTCGGGATAGACCGCCGCGAGCGCCGCGGCGAAGCTGGCGCGGTTCGCGGCGTTGTCGCGGACGCCCGTCATGTTCGCCTCGATCTGCACGCCGCAGATCGATCCGCCGTTGGAGCAGGCGTGACGGTCGGTGTTGTAGCCGCCGCTGAAGTAATCCTGCCCCAACGCCGGCGCTGGATCCTGCGCGCTCGGCACCGAAGGGTAGCCGAAGTGCGTCAGCCAGGTGCCGAGGGCGGTCGGGCCGCGCAGCGCTGCGGAGAAGGAGAGCGGCGACTCCTGCGAGAACGTGCGAATCGAGCTGAGGTTCTCGGCGGTCGCGGTCGCGTCGAGTTGCGCGTCGCTGTTGCGAAGCCTCGTCCCCGTCAGCTCGTAGCCAAGCTCCAGGCGCTGGATCGTGTGGCCGTGGCCATGGATGTCCGTGAAGAAGCCGCGCCCGTGCGAGGTGACGATCGCCTGCTTGGCGCCGTCCACGAACTCGTGGAAGTCGCGCCACGCCTCATCTGCCTCGGCGTTGCCGCACGCCGCTTCGACGATCTCACGGTTGGCGTCGAGGCGGTTGCGGTGGAGCCGGTTGATCACGATGTGCGGGTACCCACCGGTCCGTGCGAAGAACGCATCGCGGATCGCCCGGACCAGCTCCTCCGTGTTCGCGTCGCGGACCGTCGTCACCGCCGGCCCACAGGACTCGCCAGCGGCTCGAAGCGGTATGCTCGCCGGTTGCAGCGCGCCTCCATGCGGGGCCGTGAAGATCACCGGCAGGTCGCCAGCGACGTACTCGATGTAGCCGTTGTCGCCGAAGTAACTCTGGCCCGGGACGTACTCCGGCGAGCCGATCGCCGGACTGGCCGCGGGGAGCGGATTGGACGGGGCGACGGGCTGCTCCGTGCAGGCCGAGAGTGCCAGGAGCGCCGTGCAGAGGACGAGGGCCAGGTTGGGACGCATGGGGAGGCTGGGGCGGCGGTGGGACGCGCGGGGGGAGTGGAAGTATACGCCGCCGCGGTCCCCGCCGTTGACGCCGGTCTCCGCCCTTAGCGGTGACGGCCGTGCCCGCCTGCCGCATTCCCGTGCCCGGTCTCCAGGATGTGCCGCGCCGCGGCCAGCAGCACCGAGTGGGGCAGCGCCAGCGGCGGCATCAGGCCGAAGCGCTGGATGGCCATGGCGGGGAGCCATGGCGGGGAGCAGCAGCTGTCGGCCACCGGATTCCTGATGTAGCGGGCCATCCGTGCGGCCGCGTCGTCGGTCGATGCCGATGTCCCACGATATCGCATGGCAATCATCGCGAACGGAGGAGCAGCCGTGGGCGGACCGCGCATGGTATGGCACGCGCGGCAGACACTGGCGACCGTCCTGGCACCGAGCGAGTCGGCGCCGGCGTCTGGCAAGGGATGTGGCGCCACGGAGCGGGCCGGGGACCAGGCGCCCCGAGGCTCCGGCGAGCGGCTCGCGAGTGCGGCGGCGAGCAGCATGAGGACGATCACTATACGCA